>CAUVMU010000001.1:0-22191 GCA_963552775.1 uncultured Eggerthellaceae bacterium
GCCCCCATGCCGTGCGCCACGAGGAAGCGCCCTCGCGGAGTGAGCAGGTTCGCGATTTTTTCGACGAGCGCGGGCTTGTCCATGAAGTGGGGGTAGGCGTTGTAGACGACCGCGACGTCGAACGGCTCGTCGTCGGTGAACTCGAGCGCGTTCATGCAATGCAGGCGCACGCGCGCGTCGTCAGCGAACTTTTGTTGCGCACGGGCGATCATCTTGGGCGACACGTCGATTCCCACTACGCTTCTCGCTCCGAGAGCGAGGTAGGCCGGAATCATAATGCCCGCGCCGCATCCGAGGTCGAGCACGCGCGCTTTGGGGGAGACGCCGGCGAGGTGCGCGACAGCCTCGTGTTTCGCGCCTGACGACTCGTGAATATCGTCCCAGGTCAATGCCTTTTCATCGAAGAATTGTGCAACAGGGTTCATGCGAGCTCCTTACTTTGGAATGACTATCGATCGACCTGCATGGACTACGATGTCGACGGCGACTCCGAATGCGTCGGACATCAGCTTCTCGGTGATGATGCTGGGGCCGCCGACTGCGAAAACCCCTCCGTGCGCCATGACGAGGAACCGGTCGCAGAAGCGCAGTGCGAGGTTGACGTCGTGCATGACGGCGGCTGCGGCAAGGTTTCGCTCCCGCACGGCGCGCCTGACGATTCCCATGACCTCGACCTGGTTCGCTAGATCGAGGTTGTTGGTCGGCTCGTCGAGGAGCAGCGCTTCGGTTCGCTGCACGAGAGCCCGCGCCAGGGCGACCTTCTGCCGTTCCCCACCCGACAGCTCGTCGAGGTTCCTGAGTGCGTAGTCGTGAAGGCCCAGTTCGGACATCACGTCCTCGACGACGCGATGATCCTCTTTCGAGGGCGCGCTCCCGTTGTGGGGTTTTCGTCCGAGTAGCAGGGCGTCGTAGACGGTCAGTCGCGCGGCGTAGGGCTGCTGCTCGACGTAGGCGATCTTTCGCGCGCGTTCCGCCCGCTCGAAGCTTCGAATGTCGGTGCCTTCGAGCAGCACGGTTCCCGCGTGCGGGCGTAGCATATCGTCGAGGCAGGCGAGCAGCGTCGACTTTCCGCAGCCGTTGACCCCGAGAATGGCGAGGAACACCCCCCGCTCGATGAGGGCGTGCGCGCCTTCGAGCGCGCATCGACGTCCATCGTAGGAGTACTCGATCTGCGAGGCCGCGAGCGCGGACGCGCAAGTCGTCGTTCCGTGCGCCCGCGTCATCGGGATTTCCTTTCGATCAACAGGTACAGGAACAACGGCGCGCCGATGAACGAGGTAACGGCGCTGATGGGAAGCACGACGGGCGCCGCGATCGTGCTGGCCGCCAGATCGCTTGCGAGCATGAGACAAGCGCCCGCGAACGCGGAGGCGGGGAAGAGGTAGCGGTAGTCGTTTCCGATGATACGTCGCATGATGTGGGGTGCCACGAGGCCTATGAAGTTGATGGTGCCGCAGAAGGCGATGATGGTCGATGCGGCCAGCGTTCCGACGAGCATGCCGACAAGGCGCAGACCCTTCACGTTCACGCCGAGGCTGTGCGCGCTGCCTTCGCCCGATTCCAGTGCGTTGCAGTTCCAGCGGTTCACGTGGAAGAAAGCGTAGGTCGCTGCGGTTACGAGCGCCATCACGGCCAGTTCGTTGTACGTGACGCGGCGCAGGCTGCCGAACGTCCAGAACACGACGGCCGCCACCTGGGTGTCCTCGGCGAAGTACTGTAGCATGGCCGTCGCTGCGGTGAACAGCGCCGAAAGAGCCACGCCTGCAAGCACGATGCTCTCGGGGGCGAGGTCGCGGATTCGCGCAAGAGCCAACACGACGAGGCTCGATATCAGGGCTCCGCCGAACGCGCAGGCTGCAGTGAGGTAGGGGTTCGAGAACGTGACGCCCTCGTGGGCCTGCGCTGCTCCGGCACCGAGCACGATGATGGCGACGGACGCTCCGAAGGCGGCTCCCTGCGCGACGCCGAGGGTGCTGGCGGACGCGAGGGGATTGCGCAGGACGCTTTGGAACGAGCAGCCCGCCGCAGCGAGCGCGATGCCTCCGATGATGGCGCAGAGCACGTGCGGCATGCGCAGCTTCCATACGACGATGCGGTTGTAGTCGGCCCCTCTGCCCGCGAGGGCATCGACGAGATCGGCCGGGGTAAGCTGAGCGCTCCCCACCGCGAGCGACGCGAGCGCAAGCGCCACGACGGCGAGGAAGGTCGCCGCAATCACGAGGCGCTTGCGCCGCACGTAGGCACGGTAAGAGCTATTTGCAGGCTTATTCTGGGCAGGGGCCATGTGCAAATTACTCGAAGGAAATGCGCTTGAAGTCGATGCCGAGCGATTTCATCTGTTCGTAATAATTCGCGCCGAGCATGGTGCTGAAAACATCGTCGTATTTTTTGGCCAGATCGACGTCAGCGAAGGCCTCGGGATACAGCGTCGCTCCGCAGAAGTAGGCATCGCAGATCCCCATCTCCACGTTGGTGCCGTTGTAGTTGAACGAGGGCTGCGTGTACAGGGCGCCGTTCTGGAACGCGGTCAGCTTGCCGAAGAACTCCTTGTTGTCCTCGTAGTCCTTCTTCATAAGGTCCATGTTGCCGGCGTTCAGGAACATGACGTCGGGGTTCCATTCCCCGACCTGCTCGAGCGAGACCTCGACGGCTCCTTTCTGTCCGAGAGCATCGGCCACGTTGTTGGCATGCACCGCGTCGAGCGCGGGGTAGGACGCGTAGGTCCCCGTGAAGCTCTTGGCTCCCTTGTAGTTCACGGCACCCACGTAGGCGGAGGGTTTGTCGGCATCGGGGATGGAGGCGGTTCGACGGTCGAGGTCGGCCGCCCAGTCCTTCATGGCCGCGACGACGCTGCGCGCGTGCTCGCCCGTGCCGAGAGCATCGCCTACGACCTCGATGGAGGTGTACACGTTGTCAGTGAAGAGCTGTCCTTGGTAGGTGATTCCCACAACGGGGATGCCGATGCTGTCCTGGAGCGCGTCGCATTCCTCGGCGCTGCGGCTCGAGACGATGACGTCGGGATGCAGCTCGAGCAGCTTTTCGGTGTCGACGGTGGTCTCGTTCAGGTGGTTGCCGTTGCTCGTGGTGGGCAGTCCTGCGAACAGGTCAGCGTGCACTTCGGTGTAGGGGCGTGCGGGGGAGGCGGGCGTGTCCATTTCCGTTGCGGCGATGAGCTTGTCCTGCGCGCCGGCATAGACGACGAAGCGCGCTCCGCTGCCCACGGTCGCGGCGGTGACGACTTCGGCGGGGAGTTCCACGGAGCGCCCGTAGGCGTCGACGAGGGTGCGGCTTTCGGGCTCGCTTGCAGCGGTGCCGGTCGATGAGGATTCGCCCTGCGGCGCGCCGGCGCATCCGGCGAGCACAAGGGCTGTCAGACAGGCGAATAGGACGATCAGGGCTTTTCGTTTCAGGTTGTTCCGTACGTGCGTCATACGATGCTTCCTTTCTCAAAGGAGATCATGCGTTGTCGTAACACGAAGTTTCATTTCGTGTTACGATTGTACGCCTTCTCAGCGGTATATGCAATTTCATGAGCCGAGCGCTTCGATACGACGGCTTGCCCGCGAGGGGCGGCATTCAAGGACGGGATCGAAATCCTGGAGGGAAGCGTATGCGCCGATTGCATGCACATGCGCCTTCGGACCGCGCCCCGCGGCTTGCCGCATTGGCAGCATCCGCAGCGAGAGCTGCGGAGCATAAAGCCCCGACTATGCCGGGGGATGATTTACTTTGTTGGAAAGAAGCGTCTCATGTCGACGGCCTCTTAGATATGGAAGCGACGAGTTCTGTGCCTTGCTCGCGCAAACTGCGCTGCTGTCGCCGCGGATGCGCCGCCGTCGTCGCAAGCGCGCTGCCGTCGCCGCGGATGCGCTGCCGTCGCCGCGGATGCGCTGCCGTCGCCGCGGATGCGCTCTGGTTTTCCCACGCTTGCACGTACGGCCGCTTTTCATTTCGCGTAGGATGTGCCAAAGTGGTAGCTCGGCTTCGCATCGCCCGGAATCGGTTGTTGGGCGGGCTTCGAGATGGAACGGGTGCGCAACGATATGAAGAAGACCAGGTTGGACGAACTGCTCGTGGAACGCGGGTACTTCGAAAGCGCCGACGATGCGCTGCGCGCCGTGCTCGCCCAAGAGGTGAAGGTCGGCGATGCGTATCCGACGAGCGCCGCCGCGGCCGTTCCACCCGATGCCGTCATCGAGATCAAGGGGAGATGCGCATACGTTTCTCGCGGGGGCCTCAAACTGCGCGCAGCGCTCGATGCCTTCGGCCAGCAGGTGGAAGGGTTGCGCTGCATCGACGTGGGGTCTTCGACAGGGGGCTTCACCGACTGCTTACTGCAGGCGGGTGCTGCAGGCGTGACCTGCGTCGACGTAAACTACGGGCAGCTCGCTTGGAAACTGCGGCAAGACGAGCGCGTGACGGTTTTCGAGCGCACGAACATCCGCACGGCCGATCCGCGTGTCCTTGGGGCTCCGTTCGACGTGATCGTGGCCGATGTGAGCTTCATCGGTCTGGCGGGTCTCGCCCCCGTGTTCGCGCGCCTGGCACGACGGGGGAGCGTTTTCATCGGCCTGGTGAAACCTCAGTTCGAATCGCATCACGACGAGACCGATTGCGGCGTGGTGCGCGACGAGGCGGTGCGCATGCGGACCGTCGCCGAGGTGCGCGACGCGCTTTCCGCCTCAGGGTTCGAGCCTGAAGGCGTGGTGGTCTCGCCGCTGAAGGGTGCTCAGGCGGGCAACGTGGAATACCTGGTGAAAGCCGTTTTTCTGTAGGGCGCGCCACCAGGGGGCGATTATGGGCGCAACCGAAGCGCGAGAGCGGGCGCAACCGAAGCGCGAGAGCGGGCGCTCTTGCTCGCGAACGTGCGGATCAAAGCGGGCGCATGGGGCGCCTCGCCAGCGCCGGCCCTTAGTTCTTCAGCGAGTTCAGCGGTGCGGGGATGCGCCCGCCGCGCTCGGCGAACACGGTGCCCGCATGCGCGTTCACCGGCATGACCGGGGCGTATCCCAAAAGCCCTCCGAAGTCGAGGCGGTCGCCCACCTTCTTGCCGACGGCGGGGATGATGCGCACGGCGGTGGTCTTGCTGTTGATCATGCCGATGGCGCATTCGTCGGCGATGATGCCGAAGATCGTCTCGACCGTCGTATCGCCGGGGACGGCTATCATGTCGAGCCCGACCGAGCAGACGCAGGTCATGGCCTCGAGTTTTTCGAGGGACAGCGCGCCCTTCTCGGTCGCCTCGATCATACCGGCATCTTCCGACACGGGGATGAACGCGCCGGAAAGGCCGCCGACCGAGGACGACGCCATGACGCCGCCTTTCTTCACCGCGTCGTTGAGCAGGGCGAGCGCTGCCGTGGTCCCAGGGCCGCCGCAGGTGCCGACGCCGATTTCCTCCAAGATGTTGGCCACCGAGTCGCCGCGTGCGGGCGTAGGGGCCAGCGACAGGTCGAGGATTCCCTGGGCGTAGCCGAGCCGCTTCGACGCTTCGCGCGCCATGAGCTCCCCTGCGCGGGTGATCTTGAACGCCGTGGCTTTGATGGCCTCGGACACCGCGGTCAGGTCGGCGTCCTTGGGCAGGTCGGCCAGAACCGCACGGACGACGCCCGGTCCGGAGACGCCCACGTTGATGACCTCGTCGGCCTCTCCCGAGCCGTGGAAGGCGCCCGCCATGAACGGGTTATCCTCGACCGCGTTGCAGAACACCACGAGCTTGCCGGCTCCGATGCACTCGCGGTCGGCCGTCGCCTCGGCCGTCCGCTTGATGATGCCGGCCATTTTCAAGGCGGCGTCCATGTTGATGCCGGCGCGGGTCGATCCGAGGTTCACCGACGAGCAGACGTAATCGGTCTCTGCGAGCGCGGCGGGAATCGATTCCATGAGCTTGTTATCCGCAGCCGAGGTCCCTTTCTGCACGAGCGCCGAAAAGCCTCCGACGAAGTCGACGCCGACCTGCTTGGCGGCGCGATTCATGGCGATCGCGATGGGAGAGAGATCGTTTGCGCTGGTGGCTGCGCAGATCTCTGCAATCGGGGTGACGGAGATGCGCTTGTTGACAATGGGGATGCCGTACTCGCGCTCGAGCTGTTCGGCGGTGGGGACGAGCCTTTCGGCAGCGTTCGTCATGCGATCGTAGACCTTGCGCGCCATGACGTCGACGTCCTCGTCAGTGCAACGGCGTAGGTTGAGCCCGAGGGTAATCGTGCGGATGTCGAGGTTCTGCTTCGTGACCATTGCCATGGTTTCGGCGACTTCAGTCGGCGTGATCTGCATGGCCCTTCTTTCTCTCGGGTGCATTTGCTGTCGAAAGCATAGCAAACCGTGCTCGGTGCGGCAGGCGCTCTCGGCAATCGCGCGCATTATCAGCACGAAGCGCAGCCGGTCTGTCCCGCGAGCAGCTCGCCCCGCCGCGCGCTCGCGTGCCGCCCGCCGTCGCGCCGTTCCACTCTCGTGCACCGTCCATCTGTTTCCGCCCCGTCGCGCGCTCGCGCTCGCGTGACCGCGCGCTGTTCGCAGCGTGTCCGCCTGCGGGGGTGCGGTGCCCCGACTCCGTTCGTGGATGTTTCGGCGACGTTTGGGCGACGTTTGGGTGACGAGGGGACCGCTCGCTTGCCTTTTCGCCGCATGCGCCCTACAATGCAGTCAATTGAACACATCGTTCAATAACGTTCGAACTGTTCATTAGCGAGAGGCGTCGAGAAGAGCGCCGCCCCGCAATCGGCAGGACGGAGAGGTACCATGGCCCAACATACGACCGATAAAACGGCTGCGACGACGACATGCTGCGAAGATCGCCGCATCACCCGTTCGAAGAAGGCGCTGCGCCGGGCTCTCATCGAGCTCATGGAGGAGCGCGGGTTCGACGGGATTACCGTCAACGACCTGTGCGTGCAGGCCGACTTGAACCGTGGGACGTTCTACAACCACTTTCGCGACAAGGACGACCTGCTGGCCACGCTCGAGGATGAGATCATCGCCGATCTCGACCGTTTCCAAGCGAAGATGGCGGCGCTGAGTCTACCGAGCATGATGCGCTGCCTTATCGCCAAGCGCCCGCTGCCGCTGTTGGTCGATCTGTTCGACTACCTGCGTGAACAGGGGGATTTCTTGCACGCGGTCATGGGTGACGGCGGAGACGTGCGTTTCGGCCCCCGCCTGCGCGATTCCGTGTGCACGAATCTCGTGCAGTCGGTGCTGCACGAGCGCTATCGCAACGATTCCTCGCCGTTCGTGAGCTACTACGTGGCTTTCTTCGCCTCGGCGTATCTAGGCGTCATCACCCGCTGGATCGAAACGGGCATGCAGGAGAGTTCCGGGGACATGGCGCGCATCTGCATGCGCTTGCTGTTCATCAAACCGGGCGAAGCCATCAGGCTTTAGCCGTTGCCTGCGAAGACGATTCGTATCGAGAAGGAACTTGAAGAAATGCAAACGAACTCTGAAGCGCGCGCCCCGTTCGTCGACGGCACGACCGAAACGCTGCGCATCGGCATCGACGTCGGTTCGACCACGGTTAAACTGGCGATTCTCGACGCCGATGATGCCATCCTGTTCTCGCTGTACCAACGGCACCACTCCGACGTGCGCGCAACCGTCGCGGAAGTTCTGAAGAAGGCCGCCGAGCAGTACGGCGACCGTCCTATGACCGTGTCCATCACCGGATCGGGCGGCCTTCTGCTCGCGAAATGGCTCGGCGTCGAATTCGTGCAGGAGGTTATCGCCTCGAAGACCGCGGTCGAGACGTTTATTCCCGAAACCGACGTCGCGATCGAGCTCGGCGGCGAGGATGCGAAGATCATCTTCTTCGACCAGAGCATCGAGCAGCGCATGAACGGCCAGTGCGCCGGCGGTACGGGCGCGTTCATCGACCAGATGGCGACGCTTCTGAACACCGACGCGGGCGGGTTGAACGACATGGCCTCGCGCCATACCACGATCTACCCCATCGCGAGTCGCTGCGGCGTTTTCGCCAAAACCGACGTGCAGCCGCTGCTCAACGAAGGCGCCCGTCGCGAGGATATCGCCGCGTCAGTACTGCAGGCCGTGGTTACGCAGACCATTTCGGGCTTGGCGTGCGGCCGTCCCATTCGCGGGCATGTAGCGTTCCTCGGCGGTCCGCTTCAGTACCTCCCCGAGCTGCGCAAGCGTTTCTATCTAACGCTCGACCTCGATGACGAGCATATCATCGTACCCGAGAACGCCCACCTGTTCGTGGCGTGCGGCTGCGCGGCGGCAGGTGCCGAGGCGCCTACGTGCAAGGTCGAGCGGCTCAACGACGTGATCGTGCGCCTCGAGAGCATCGGCAACATCCAGGGTTCCGAGGTCACGCGCCTAGCGCCCCTGTTCAAGGACGAGGCCGACTACGAGGCCTTCAAGCGCCGCCATGCGAACGAGCGGGTAGCGCGCGCCGACCTCGCTTCGTACGAAGGCGTTGCCTATCTGGGCATCGACGCCGGTTCGACCACGTTCAAGGCTGCGCTCATCAGCGATATGGGCGAGCTTCTGTGGAGCCACTACGTAAACAACAAGGGCGACGTCATCGGCTGCGCGAAGGCCGCGCTCGCCAAGCTCTACGACGAGCTGCCCCGCGACGACGATACCGGTCGCGTGCGTGTCCACATCGGGCATGCGACCGTCACCGGCTACGGCGAGGGCCTGCTTCTGCAGGCGCTTCAGGTGGATTCCGGCGAGATCGAGACGGTCGCCCACCTGCGCGGTGCGCACGAGATGCTGCCCGAGGTGGAGTTCATCCTCGATATCGGCGGTCAGGACATGAAGTGCCTGCGCATCAAGGACGGCGTCATCGACCATATCATGCTGAACGAAGCCTGCTCGTCGGGTTGCGGCAGCTTTATCGAGAGCTTCGCGTCGGGACTCAACCTCGACATCGCGGACTTCGCCCAGTCGGCGATCCGCGCCGAGAACCCGGTCGATCTGGGCAGCCGGTGCACGGTGTTCATGAACAGCCGCGTCAAGCAAGCACAGAAGGAAGGCGCCACGGTCGGCGACATCGCGGCGGGACTTGCCATCTCCGTGATTAAGAACGCCCTGTTCAAGGTCATTAAAATTCGCGACCCCCACGATGTGGGCCAGCACGTCATCGTGCAGGGCGGCACGTTTCTGAACGACGCCGTGCTCGGGGCGTTCGAACAGCTCGCCGGCGTGCAGGCCGTGCGCCCCGACATCGCCGGCAACATGGGCGCGTACGGTGCCGCCCTGCTCGCACGCGACCGTTACCGCGACGCCGTCCGGCGCTCGGAGCGCATCGCCGTGGAGACCGGGCGCCCTGCAGCGGCCGTCGTCTCGACCCTGCTCTCGGTCGACGAGCTCGAAGCGCTCACGCCGACGCACCGCACGACCCGCTGCAAGGCCTGTCCGAACAACTGCCTGCTCACGGTGAACGACTTCGGCAAAGACCCCGTAACGGGAAAGCGCCGTCGCTTCATCACGGGGAATCGTTGCGAGAAAGGTGCGGGCGTCGAGCATGCGTCGAAGAACGTTCCCAATCTGTTCGAGTACAAGAGCCGCCGCCTGTTCGACTACCAGCCGCTGCCCCGCGAGAACGCCCCGCGCGGCTCGGTGGGCATCCCGCGTGCGCTGAACATGTACGAGAACTATCCGTTCTGGTTCACGTTCTTCACCGAACTGGGCTTTTCGGTCGTGCTGTCCGACCAGTCCACCAAAGCCATATTCGAAGCCGGCATCGAGTCCATGCCCTCCGAGTCGGTGTGCTATCCGGCAAAGCTCTCGCACGGGCACGTGATGAACCTGCTCGACAAGCATCCTGATTTCATTTGGATGCCTTGCAGCAAGTGGGAGCGCCGGGAGGACGAGGGTGCGGGCAACCACTACAACTGCCCCATCGTAGCGAGCTATTCCGAGGCGCTGCGCCTGAACATCGACGAGCTGCGCACGTCCGACGTGGCCTTCTTGAACCCGTGGCTTCCCTACGACAAGCGCGATCACCTGAAGAAGCGCCTGTACGTCGAGCTCGTGGAGAACTTCGGCGACGTGATCGGCGAGCACGGCAAGCTTCCGACGAAGACCGAGATCGAGGCTGCGGTCGATGCCGCCTGGGCCGAGGACGAGGCATTCAAGCGCGACGTTCGCGCCAAGGGCGAGGAAACGCTCGCCTGGATGGAGGAGACGGGCACCCACGGCATCGTGCTGGCCGGGCGCCCCTACCACAACGACCCCGAGACGAACCACGCCATTCCCGAGCTTTTGACCAGCTTCGGTCTGGCGGTGCTCACGGAGGATTCCATCGCGCACCTCGGCACGCTCGAGCGCCCCATCCGCCTGGTCGACCAATGGATGTACCATACGCGCCTGTACGCGGCGGCCAAGGTTGCCACGCAGCGCCACGACCTCGACCTCATCCAGCTGAACAGCTTCGGCTGCGGCCTCGACGCCCTGACGACCGACCAGGTTCAGGAAATCCTCGAAGCGGCGGGCAAGGTGTACACCGTGCTCAAGATAGACGAGGTGTCGAACCTGGGCGCCGCGCGCATCCGCGTGCGCAGCCTCCTGGCCGCTCTGAAGGACCAGGAGGACGAGCGGGCAGAAGAGGAGGCTAAGGCTCAAGCCGAAAGCGCGGGCTGCCCGGTCTCGAGAATCGACCTCGACAACCTGATCGCGACGCCCGAGCAGATCATCGATGCAAAGACGGGCGCGACCGAGGGGAGGATCGCGGCCGAGCTGGCGGGCCAGGGCGCTGCGGCCCTTGACGCTTCGGCCGCCCCCGACGCTTCGGCCGCCCCCGACGCTTCGGCCGCCCCCGACGCCTTTGCACTTCCCGCGACGTTCGCGGAAAAGGCCGCGCCCGAGGTGCAGGAGCGTTTCAAGCAGCGCGACGGTGCGACCACGGAGTTCGACCGCGTGCAGTTCACCGAGAAGATGCGCGACGAAGGGTGGACGATCCTGGCCCCTCAGATGGCGCCGATCCATTTCGAGCTCATCGCTGAGATCTTTCGCCGTTACGGCTACAACCTGGAACTTCTGCCGAGCGTGGACCACGGCGCGGTCGATGCAGGGCTCAAGTACGTGAACAACGATATCTGCTACCCGTCCATCCTGGTCACCGGCCAGATCATGGAGGCGGTCATGTCGGGGCGCTACGACACCGACAAGCTGGCGGTCGTCATCACGCAAACGGGCGGCGGTTGCCGCGCCACGAACTACATCTCGCTCATCCGCAAGGCGCTGCAGGCGGCGGGATTGGGCCACATCCCGGTCATTTCCGTGGCGTTCGCCAAGCTCGACGAGCACAATCCCGGCTTCAATATCACGCCGGCCATGCTCATGCAGGCCATCTACGCGCTGTCGTACGGCGACCTGCTCATGATGACGCTGTACCGTACGCGCCCGTACGAGGTGGAGCCGGGCAGCGCCTACACGCTGTACCGCTACTGGATGGACACGTGCAAGGAGCAGATCGCCCAGGGCGTGAGCAACCGCACGTTCAAGCGCACGGTTCGCCAGATCATCGACGACTTCGACACGCTGCCGCTCCAGGGCGAGGGCACGAAGCCCCGCGTGGGCGTTGTCGGCGAGATTCTGGTGAAGTTCCATCCGACCGCCAACAACGACGTGGTCAGCGTCATCGAAAGCGAGGGCTGCGAGGCCGTCGTCCCCGGGCTCATCGAGTTCTTCCTGTTCGGCATCGCGGGCGCCATCTTCCAGAAGGACCCGCTCGGCCGCTCGGCCAAAGGAGCGCTCGGCAGTCGCGTGACGCTCAAGGTTATCGAGCGCTTCCGCGAGCCGGTGAACAAGGCGCTCGCGGTCTCGACGCGCTTCCAGCCGCCGACCGACATCTACGAGTTGGCCGGATACGCGAGCGAGATCCTCAGCCTGTGCAACTCCATGGGCGAGGGTTGGCTGCTCACCGCGGAAATGGTGGAGCTCGTGCGCGAGGGGACGCCCAACATCGTGTGCGCGCAGCCGTTCGCCTGCCTGCCCAATCACGTGGTGGGGCGCTCGGTCATCAAGGAGATCCGCCGCCGCTATCCGCTGAGCAACATCGTGGCCGTCGACTACGATCCCGGTTCGTCCGAGGTCAACCAACTCAACCGCATCAAGCTCATGATATCGGTCGCCAAGGCGAACCTGGCCGAGAAGGAAAACGAGGCGCGCGCCGGGCGCCGGGCCTTTTTGGAGGAGGGGCGCCCGCAGGCCGTGAAGGACGAGGTCGGGGTGCTCGAGGTTGAGTCCGAGACGGTGAGCGCATAGGGGGTCCGCATGTCCGCACAAGGCGTATCGCAGGGGATGCTGACCATCTGCCCGACGCCTATTGGCAACCTCGGCGACATGACGCAGCGCGCGCTCGACGCCCTATGCGCTGCCGATACGGTGTGTGCCGAGGATACGCGGGTGACGGGCCGGCTGCTCGCGGCCTTTGGCATCGAGAAACGCGTCGAGCGCTTGGACGAGGCGCTTATCGGGGCGCGGGCGGAGGGAATCGTCGCGCGCGTCCTGGCCGGCGAGCGCATAGTCTATTGCTCTGACGCGGGCATGCCGGGGGTGTCGGATCCGGGGCTGCGGCTCGTGCGTGCGGCTCGTGCGGCGGGTGCTCCGGTTGAAGTACTCCCCGGGCCGACGGCCGCCGCGACCGCCTACGTTGCAAGCGGATGCACGGATGCGCGCTTCTACTTCGGGGGGTTCTTCCCGCGCAAGGACGCCCAACGGACGGCCGTGCTCGCGTCGCTGCGGATGCTCGACGCGGCGCTCATCTTCTATGAAAGTCCGAATCGCCTGGTCGCAGCACTTGCAGCCCTTGAAAGGGAGCTGCCCGACCGTACGGTTGCGGTGTGCCGTGAGCTCACGAAGCTGCACGAGGAAGTACTGCGCGGACCGGCAGCCGAGATGCGCGCCCTATTCGCCGAGCGGGAACGGACGGCTTCCATCAAAGGCGAGATCGTCCTGGTCGTTGACGGCCCGGGCGAAGAGGAAGCCGCAGCTGCCGTCGAATGCGCCGAGCGCTCCGCCTGCGCGCGCGCCGCCGTGCTCGCAGGGGAGGGTGCGCGCACCAAGGAGATCGCGCGCGTCCTGGTCGAGGAGTTCGGCCTGCCGCGCAACGGCGCGTACGAGGCGGCGCTGTCGGCTGTTGAGACCGTGCGTGCGGAAGACGGCCGATGAGCGCGTTTCGGCCTTCTTACGTCCGTATTCGCTCGCAAGCGCGTCGAGCTTGCGTTCCGCTCGAGCCGCCGCGCCTGATATTCGTCGACGATTTGGAGCTGTGGGTGATCCGCAAAGACGTACGCACCTCGACGTTGCGCGTGCGCCAGCCCGACGGCCGAATCGAGGTGACCGCGCCGCCGCAGGTCTCCGATGCGGAAATCGAGCGCTTCGTGCACGAGAAACGCGACTGGATCGCCGCCAAGCGCGATGCCGTCGTTGATTCCCCTCTGTCGAAGGCGGCCTATGCCGACCCGTCGGAAATCGAGGAGTGGAGAACGGTCGTGGAGGCGCTCGTTCCGCCGCTCGTAGCCAAGTGGGAGTGCATCATGGGCGTGAAGGCGGGCAAGCTGGCGTACCGCAATATGAAAAGCCGCTGGGGCAGTTGCCAGCCGAGCACGGGACGCATCTGCATCAACGTGCGTTTGGCGCTCTTCCCGCCCGACTGTTTGGAGTACGTAGTGGTGCACGAGCTTGCGCACCTCATCGTTGCCGATCACGGGCCTCAGTTCTATCAGATCATGGATACCTACCTGCCCACCTGGCGCGATTCTCGCGCGAAGCTGCGCTAAGGGTTGCGCGAGGACCTGCCCGCGCGAGGCCGCCCGCCTGCGCGAAGCTGCGCTGAAGGATTTCGCGCTCTGCAAGGGGGTACGGCTTTTAGATAGCGCTCATCTGGGTCGATACCTTGTCGTACCAGTCCTGCCACGTGGGCGGGCAGTACTTCTTCGCCGCAGCCTCCGTGAGCGTGTATCCGTAGCCGCGCGCAAGGCCGCGCACATGCGCGTCGATCGCCTCTTCCCATGAATCCCAGCTCACCGCACCCCAACCCCAGGCGTTATGGCCGGCGTAGCAGTACCGGCCCTTGGAGCTTTCCACGGCCGAGATGGCGGGCGACCAGCGTGGGTCGACGCCGTAGGTCCAGGCCGCAACGGCGAAGGCCTCGCCTTGGCCCGCAAGGGGCGAGCCGGCGAGGTAGGCGTCGATACGGGGCGTCCAGCTTTCGACGAACGCGACCTCGTTCTGCGTCCAGTCCACGTGGTCGGTCTCGCCTGCGGTCGCGCTCCCGGTCGCCTCCGACTCCGCATCGAGAGATTTGCTTGCGGATTCCGCTTGCGCGGCAGCTTCCTTCTCGGCTGCGGCTGTGGCTGCGCGTGCCGCTTCCTCGGCTTCGGCTTGGCGCTGGGTTTCCTCCTCGACGCGCCGTTGCGCTTCCAAGCGCGTTGCCTGGGCGTTTTGCAGGGCTCGCTCGGTCTCTGCCGCGCGCGCTTCCGCTTCGGCCTGCTGGCCTTCAAGATCGGATCGGATGGCCTCGAGCTCGTCGCGCATTTCGCTCAAGCGGTCGATCTCCTCGATATTCGACTGCGCAATGCGGTTCAGGTAGTCGAGGTTGGCGATGAAATCGAAGAAGTTCTCGGAGTTGAGCAGCAGATCGATGAGCGATCCGGAGCGCTGTTGGAATTTGTACAGATCGCTTGCCGCCGCATCGCTGCGCTCCTGCTGGGCGGGGATGGCGGCTTCGAGCTCGGCGACGAGGGCCTCGTTGGCCTCGATGCTGCTCTTAACGCTTTCGACCTGGGCGCTCGCTTCGAAATAGGCGGCAGAGGTGCGTTCGATTTCCTGTTGGAGCTCGTCAGCAGCGGGGTTGGTGTCGATGTCCTCCGCGAAGGCGTCGTGCGCGCCCGCAAAGGGGGAGGGGGGAGCGCAGGCGGAAAACAGGAGGAAGGCGGCGAGCGCGCATGCGGGCAGCTTGCGCCCGCGTGTCGATGAAGCGCGGGCTTTTGGGTTCGTATGCGGTTCGGGCCAGGCCATAGGGTCCTTCGGTTGCCGACGATGAAGCCTTCATTATACGGGGGAGCCTTGTTGACGTTGTGCGGCTCACCAAAAGCGCATAAGGAGCGCGGAGCGCAGGGGCGCTCCTGCAAGCCTCTGCAAGCTTCCACAAGCCTCCGCAAGCTTCCACATGGGCGCTGTCGGCGCCTGTCGGTGCACTCGCTCCACCTGCAAGCCTTTGCAAGCCTTCCCGATAGGGCCTCTGCCGCCGAGCCCGAGTCAGTCCTGCACCCCCGCAATCCCTCCAGGGTTCCATCAGCCCGACAGGCGAGATTTACGAAACGCCTGCACCCCCGCAATCCCTCCAGGGTTCTCGCAATCTTTTAGAAAGCAGGGTCGGAAGGTTTCACGGCGCCTTGTCGGGAATCCCTCGCAGGAACCTCGGCGATTCGTATGGACGAACGGCTGGACGAACGGCTTCCGTGCAAATGGCGTGCTGATGGTGCCTGCTCAGGCGGGGGCGCCGAGCGCGCATGCTAGAATGCGTCCGTATGCAAGGAATCGGGGGAAGCTGAAAAGGCTGCACCTGACCGCTGCCGGTGCGCCGGGCGCTGCCCCGTCGGCCGCGCAGTTCTGCCACCTCGCGAAATAAAAAGAAAAGAAGGAGCCGCTCCATGCCAAAGGGAACGTACACGTTCACCACGCCTATCTACTACGTGAACGCCGCGCCTCATCTGGGCACGGCCTACACGACCATCGCCGCCGACGTCGTGGCGCGCTACCAGCGCCTGAACGGCTACGACGTCGCGTTCATCACGGGCATGGACGAGCACGGTCAGAAAGTGGCCGACACGGCCGCCGCCAAGGGCATGACGCCGCAGGAGTGGTGCGATTCCATGGAGCCGGCTTTTCGCGACGCATGGAATCTGCTCGGCATCTCCTACACCGACTTCGTGCGCACGACCGAGCCGCGCCAGGCGCGCACCGTGCGCAAGTTCTGGAACGACCTGTACGAGAAGGGCTTTTTGTACAAGGACAGCTACGAGGGCTGGTACTGCGTCCACGAGGAAACGTACTATGCCGAGGGCGATCTCGAGAAGAACGAGGAGGGGGCGTTCGTGTGCCCCGAATGCAAGCGCCCCGTCCAGCAGGCGTCAGGCGAGGAGAACTGGTTCTTCAAGCTTTCGGAATTCCAGCAGCCCCTGTTGAAGTTCTACGAGGACCACCCCGACTTCATCCGACCCGTCATGCGCCGCAACGAGATCGTCACGTTCGTGGAAGGGGGGCTGAAGGACCTTTCCATCTCGCGCAGCACGTTCGATTGGGGCGTCCCCTTGCCCTTCGACGAGGGGCACGTGGCCTACGTGTGGGCTGACGCCCTACTCGCGTATTTCACGGGTGCAGGATACGCCGACCCCGACCGTGCGGGCGAGTTCGAGGCACGCTGGCCTATGCAGTACCACTTCGTGGGGAAGGACATCACGCGCTTCCACTGCGTCATCTGGCCTGCCATGTTGCTCGCGGCGGGTTTCGAGCCGGCGCACACGGTGTTCGGCCACGGCTTTCTGCTCACGAAGGGCGAGAAGATGTCCAAGTCGCGCGGTAATGCGCTGCGGCCCGCCGACCTCGTGAAGGTGTTCGGCGTCGACGCTTACCGCTACTACTTCATGAGCGACGTGCAGTTCGGCCACGACGGCTCGATCTCGCTCGAGCGCATGGTGCAGGTGTACAACGCCGATTTGGCGAACACCTGGGGAAACCTGTGCAGCCGTGTGTTCAGCATGACGAAGAAGTACTTCGGCTCCACCGTGCCCGAGCCGCCCGCATTCGCCGCGCAGAACCCCTTGCGCGAGATTTCCGACGAGCTGTACGCCGTCTACGACGCGCACCTGTCGCAGGTCGACTTCACGAAGGCTGCTGCTGCGGTCCAGAAGCTCGCGGGTCGCGTGAACCTGTACGTGGAGGAGTCCGCGCCGTGGAACCTGGCGAAGTCGGAGGAAACAGCTGACGAGCTCGCCGCGGTCATCTACAACGCTCTCGAGGCCATCCGCATTATCGCGCTGTATCTGGCCCCGTTCGCGCCGACGACGTCGGCCGAGGTGTTCCGTCGGCTCTCGCTCGGCGATATCGTGAACGTGACCGACATCGAGGCGGCAACGGCATGGGGCCAGCTGCTGGTCGGCAATGCCGTCGAGGTGGGCGACCCGCTGTTCCCACGCCTCGACGTCGACGCGATCGACTTCTCCCTCGAGTAGCGTTCGGGAGCGAGCATGGCGGACGTGCCCGAACAGGCGAGCGGATCGGATCGGCTGCAACTGCCGCCGTATCGCGATGCGCGCTTCTACCAGAAGCGCAAGCACGGCGCGTATCGTGAGGTTGCGGCCCCGCAGCTGGGATGCACGGTCGCAGACACGCACGCACATCTGCATATGCTTCCCGATCCGGCGCTCGAGCTGGCACGCTGCGCGTTGAACGGCGTCGACTTCGTATGCATGGTCGCGGACCCCTCCGAGGACGGTTCGCGGCCGTTCGACGAGCTCGATGCCTGGATCGACGATGCGGCGCGCGTTATCGGGGAACTGCACGAGGGCGCAGATGAGGCCGAGATCGGGGGTGCGAGTGCCTTCGAGTGGCCGCGCGTTCCGCACGTGCGCATCGCGTGCGGCGTGCATCCCCATAACGCGCGCCTTTACGACACGGCGCTCGAGCGCGATTTGAGGATGCGCCTGTCGGATGCGCGCGTGAGCGCTTTGGGCGAGATCGGGCTCGACTTCCATTACGACTTCTCCCCGCGCGACGTGCAGGAGGAGGTCTTTCGCCGTCAGCTTCTCCTGGCAAAAGAGGCGGGGCTGCCTGTTGCGCTGCACGTGCGCGAGGCGCATGAACGGGCTCTCGATATCCTGTGCGACGAGGGTTTTCCCGAGGCGGGCACGCTGCTGCATTGCTGCAGTCTCACCTGGGACGAGCTCGAGCCGTGGGTCGAGGCGGGATGCTATATCGCCTACGGGGGTGCGCTGACGTTCAAAAAGGCTGCCGCCGTGCGCGCGGCCGCCGTCCGCGTGCCGCTCAACCGGGTGCTTACCGAGACCGACGCGCCTTATATGACGCCCGAGCCGATGCGCGGCTCATGCTGCACGCCCGCCCACGTCGTGTTCACGGCGGCCTGCTTGGCCGACGTGCGGGGAGCGGCTTCGGCGGACGAACGTGCGGCGTTTCTGGGGGAAGCGGCGCGCAATGCGCGGTCTTTGCTCGACCGCGAGCCCACCGCGTGGCAGCGTCGCTTTCAAGACGAGAGGATTTGACGATGAACCGCCTGATAGTAATGGGGTCGCCCCGTTCGGCGGGGCGCAGCGCTCGCCTTGCCGAGCTCGTGTTCGAGGCCTGTATCGAGGAGTGTCCCGACGACGAGCTGGCGCTGGTGCCGGTTTCCGAGCTGTCCATTGCGGGTTGCACCGGGTGCGATGCGTGCAAGTTCTCCGAGGGCCACGTATGCGCCATCGAGGACGACATGGTGCAGGTGCGCGAGCTCATCGATGACGCCGAGGAGCTCATCGTGGTGTCGCCCGTGTACTTCTCAGGCGCGCCTTCTCAAATGAAAGCCCTGCTCGACCGTCTGCAACCGTATTTTTGGGCGGGTGCGCGGCATGGGGAGAAGCGCCCTGCGACGCTGCACATCGTGGGCGAGGGCGGCGACCCCCATGGGTACGGCGCGCTCGTGGGGGAAGTGCGCTCGGCGCTTTCTTGCGCGTGCTTCTCGCTTACGCGCGTGCTCGATTGGGTGGGCAGGATCGACGAGGCGGGAGAGATTTCCGGCGAGGCGGACGAGCTCGTTCTCGAGCCCCTCGGAAGCGCGTTCGATGACGGCGTGCGCGCAGGCGCGAGCAGGGAGGACGGCGGGGCCTGGGATGGTGACGCCTGGGACGGTGACGCGTCCGACCTCGACCCGTTGGCCGATTTCGCTCCGTACGTCCCTCCGCGCCCGAAGCTCGACATCAGCTCGGGTCAGCGTGCGATTTCGCCCGCTGCAGATCGAGGGCGTTCCAAGCAGGGAGGACGGGGAGGACGCTCCCGTGCCAAGACGACGGGAGCGAGCGGAGGAGCGGGCGGCAAGAAGCAGAAGAAGGGGCCTGCGTACGGGGTGAAGAACGCTCCGACGAAGGGCGGCGGGTCCTCGCCGCGTCCCGCCAACAAGGCGAATCGCGGGAAGAAGCGCCGTGGATAGGCTGTCTCCTTTGGCGGGCGTCGCGGCCACGCGGCAGGTTCTCGAGGCGCACGGTTTGGCGACCAAGCATGCGCTCGGGCAGAACTTCCTGATCAATGACGATATTCTGCGCAAGGTCGTCGCTTTGGCGGAGCTTTCGTCCCACGACTACGTGCTCGAGGTGGGCTCGGGCATCGGTACGCTCACCATCGCGCTGCTTACCTGCGCGGGAAGGGTGGTCTCCATCGAGCGCGACCGCGACCTTCCCGCCGTGCTCGGCGAAACGCTCGCTTCGTGGCGGGACCGCTTCACGCTCATCGAGAAGGACGCGCTCGATTTCGAGTTGGCCGATCTTCCCGAACCGTTGCCGCAGGTGCCCGGCGCCGCTTCTTCGGACGGAACGGTGAGAGCGGCGAGTGGGGACGGCGGGGCAGTCGCGGGCGATGGGCCGCTCAGGTGCGTCGAGGCGGCAGAGGGCATCGAGGCGGCAGAGGGCGACGTTCTCGTGAGGCGCCCAGCGCTCAAGAGCGGTGCGGCGGCTGCAGGTGGTGGGTTATTTACGGGCGGCGATTCCTCGCAGCCGCTCGCGCTTCCGAACAAGTTCGTGGCGAACCTGCCCTATGCGGTCGCTGCCACCATCGTACTCGACTACCTGCAGCGCTTCGAATCGCTTGAAAGCGCTACGGTCATGGTGCAGAAAGAGGTCGCCGACCGTATGACGGCGCGACCTGGCACGAAGAGCTACGGTGCGTACACGGTGAAGCTGGGGCTGTACGCGCGGACGGCGGGGCGGTTTCCCGTGTCGCCGGGGAACTTCTTCCCCCCGCCGCATGTGGATAGCGCCGTGCTGCGCCTCGACCGCGTCATCGCCCGCGACGATAGGGGAAACCCGCTGTCTGCCGAGGTGCTGAAGGCGACGTGCGCTATGGCCGACGCTGCGTTCACGAACCGGCGCAAGACGCTTGCGAATTCGTGCAAGGCGTATTTCTCGGCCCAAAGGAGCGCGTGGGGCATCTCCTCCGCCGACATGGCCGCTCTATTCGACGCGGCGAAAGTCGATGTCGCGCGGCGCGGAGAGACGTTTGACCAGGCTGAGTTCGTGCGCCTGGGAAAGGCCCTGCTCGCTGTGGCCGAGCAGGCTGGCCGTTAAGGCCGCCTGCGTCGCGCGTCTCGAGGAAGCTCGGTGGCTCTCCTCAGCGCTTCGAGCGTGGAGAACCTGATGGCCGTCGCCCTTCCCGTCTTGATGCGCGATACGTTCACTTCCGAAAGGCCGATGGCGCTTGCGAGGTCTTTCGAACGCATCTTCCTGTCCGCGAGCTCGCGGTCGAGTCGGAGTACGAGGCCCTGTTGGGCGTGTGACCTGCGTTTCGACTGCAATTGACAATGCGCTTTCATGGGCGAATTCCTGTTGGATTTTTGTTGGCTTTGCGCGCGTTTGTTGAGAAAATGCGTCGTTTGGCCCTATGAACAGGGGAGGTTTGACCCACGTGCTAGAATGCCAACGATATATTTTGTGTTCCACAGGAAAGAGTACGTATGGATTTGGCACAGCAGGCAAAAATCGTCGATTCGATTCACGACACTCTGAACGATTTCGTCGGCCAACGCTTGAAGGTGCGCGCCAACATGGGGCGCTCGAAAATCGTCGAAAGCGAAGGCGTTCTCACTCAGGTTCATCCGCGTCTGTTCATCATGGAAGTCGATCGCAAGCGTGGGCGTACAGCCCGTCAGTCGTACCAGTACGTCGACGTGCTCACCGGTATGGTCGAGCTTTCGCAGAACGGCGAGCCGCTGTTCGAGCCCTTTATTCCCGACGCCATCGACGAGTTGGACTCGACGGTCGCGGTTGAGGGTTCCGAGGAAAAGGTGCTCGCGTAACATTTGTGGAAACGCGTCGGCGGCATTTGACAAAACCGCATCGACGCAGCAGAATAACTTCTTGCGCGTAAGCGTATTTTGTGGGGATGTAGCTCAGCTGGGAGAGCATCACGTTCGCAACGTGGGGGTCGTGGGTTCGAATCCCATCATCTCCACCACGAAGACCAGGTCAGGATGAATGTCCTGACCTTTTTTGTCGGTCAAACCGACACGCTTTTTAGATGGAGAAGTCGGGGTTGACCAGGCTAGATGACATCAATCCTTACACGCTTTTTGAAACATAACCCGAGCTCTGCGATTCCGCTAAGGGGCGAGGCAGCCGATGGGGATTACGAGGACTCCGTCGTCGCGCTTGAAACCGTACTCGGTTCCCGTGACGACCATCTTAAGGTCGGGCGGCCTGATGGGCGTTTGCGGTTCGGTCTCGTTGCGTTCGCCCACGAGTCTCTCGATTTCGCAGAGGTGCTTCGCGCCGTCATCGATCTCGTGAGCGCCGAGCTTGAACTCGATGAGGGCGTACCTCCCATCCTCTAGGTGCAAGACGGCATCTGCCTCGAGGCCGTAGCGGTCGCGGTAATACGATACGGCTCCCCTTGCCGGCGCCGAGTACGCCTTGAGGTCTCTCATGCAGAGGCACTCGAACAGGAAGCCGAGGGTCTTGAAGTCGGTGTCGAAATACCCAGGCGACAGCCCGAGCGCCGCAACGGCGATGGAGGGGTCCACCAGGTTGCGCTTGCGGGCCGCCCGAATCGACGTCTTCGAGCGGATGGCGGGGGACCATGCGGGAACGTCCGATACTATCCGGAGCTTCTCGAGGGCCGCCACGTACTCGGAAAACGCGGTCTCGCCGACCTTATGGTTCGCGCGGACGTCTGCGAGGAGGGCTTTCTTCTGCGCCGTCGTGCACAGGTTGCGCGCGTATGATCGCAGGATTGCTTCTGCCCATAACGGGTTTCGCCTCACGCCGTCGATGCGCGATATGTCCACATGCGCAGTCTGCCAGAACAGGTCCCTGGCAACTTCGAGCTGCAGCTCCCTGTCCGGGATGGAGAACGCTCCCGGCCAACCTCCCCGGCATATTGCGAAGATGAGCCCGTCTATGCCGAGGTCGGAATGGCAGCCGTCGAAAGAGTCGGGGTCGTCGAAGAGCCTGGATAGCGGGG
>CAUVMU010000002.1:0-18676 GCA_963552775.1 uncultured Eggerthellaceae bacterium
GCCTCCTCGCCGCGGATGAAGCCGGCGTCTCCCATCGAGGCCCCCTTCTAGGCGTTGAAATCCGATTTGAATCGTGTTCCCGGGACGAACGCCCCGTTGGGAAGGGTCCTCCCGAACCGGATGGTAGCAAGGCTTCGCTTCATCCGTCAAGGCCTCGAAGGACGTTTCAGCGCCGCCGCATACGAGTCGTTGTCGGCTAAGCCGTGGGCGGTATCTGAACCTGATAGGGGAAGATGCAAAAACCGTCCGACGAAACGGGTGCCATCTGCCGAAGCCTCGCCAAAGCTTCGCTTTCCGGTCTACGTTTCGGCGGCGAAACCCTTTGCTACAATGGCAGCACCGCAGATGGGGAGGGAACGTGAACGACCGTCAGCTCGAATGGTTCTGCCGTGCGTACGAGGCGCGCTCGTTTTCGAAGGCCGCCGAGAGGGCCTTCGTTTCGCGTCAAGCGCTGGGGAAGGCGGTGAAAAGCCTCGAGACCGAGCTGGGGGTCGCTCTGTTCGTGCGCAGCGAGTTCGGTCTTGCGCCCACGTCGGCCGCTGATCTCGTGTACCCGATGGCGCGCCGCTGCGTCGAAAGTTTGCTGGAAATCAAGGAGGCATGTGCGGATTTCGCCACCGACACGCACCGCATTGTCCGTATCGCCATTGCCGACGGGGTGGTCGACTCGCTTTCCGACGATTTCTTCGATCGCCTGGAGCCCTGGAGCCCGGGTGCCGAATTCGTTATCGAAAAGCATTTTCTGTCCGATTGCGTTCGCCTGCTCGATGAAGAGGCGGTTGATTTTGCTATCTGCCCGGCTTCGGTGGATGCGCTCGGCTTCGAGCGCATCCCCTTGGCACGGGAGCCGGTGTTCGTGGCGGTTTCCCAGGATGTACTCGATATGCCGGCCGAGGGCTGCACGCTTCGGGACCTGAGCGAGCTCACGTTCTTTGCGATAGCGGGGGACGAGTCGAACGACCTGGGGTTGAGCGAGGTATTCGCTGCTCGCGGTTTCACGTTGGATGTGAATCGCAATTACTCCGAGTACGACATCATCCTGCGCAAAGTGCGGGCGGGCCACGGAGCGGTACTCGTGCCGGAGGGCATCGTCGATAAAGTTGCCTGCGATCAAGTGGTTCTAATTCCCTTTCCCGATGACGCGCTGCGATGGGGCGTCGACTTCCTGTATCGGCGAGGCGGCGACGCGTGCGAGCGTGCAGTCGTCACATTCATGGAGGCCAACGCTTGGGACGATTCTCGAAGTTCGGCCGAATTCGCAACCGAGCTGCGGTGAAACCTTTCGTTTCATCCTGGTTCCAAATTGCTTCTTCCAAGCCTGTGCGAAAGCTGGTTCGATAGGCCTTGCCCAAAAGGGTATCGATTTCAGGGAGAAGGGGTTTCTATGGGGAAAATCGACCTTTCGCGCCGCTCGTTTCTGAAGGCGGCCATGATCGGGGCCGCCGGCGCCGGTGTGTCGGCTGCAGGACTTGCGGGATGTGCGCCCAAGCAGGGCGGCGCCGGTGCGACGGGCGCGGCGGAGTCGTCGGCCGCCTCGGCCGCTGAGAGCGACGTTATCGCTGCTGCGCTGCTCAACCCGCAGGACTACGACTACCGTCAGAACACGACCGATTTCAAGACGTTATTCTCGCCGTGGAGCTTCGGTTCCATCAGCCTGGGGCATCGCATGGTGAAGTCCGCCGCCGGCTCGGCCTGCTACCTTTCGGGGCTCGGCGACGAGCTGTTCGAGTACTACGTGAACTTCGCCAAGGGCGGCGTCGAGATGATCTGGGTCGAGGGCGAGGCGTTCTCGCTGCCGCAGGACGGGTCCGCCGTGCCGCAGGAAACGATCGACTTTTTCAAGAACCTGCAGGCGGAATGCACAAAATATGGGTCCCACCTGGGATACCAGTGGGCCTACTTCGGGGTTTCGCCCGCGACGCTCACGGTCGAGCAGATCGAGCAGATTCAGGACGCCGGTGCGGCGACGGCCGTTGCCCTGAAGGAGATGGGCTTCGAGGCGTTCGAGATCAACGCCGCAGGGTTCAACATGGGCGAGCAGTTCCTCTCGCGTTTCCACAACACGCGCACCGACGAGTACGGCGTCGGGAGCATCGAGGACCGCGCTCGCTTCGTGGTGGAGTACATCGGGAAGATCAAGGCCGCGTGTGGAAACGACTTCGCCGTGCAGGTCCTCATAGACGCAATCGAGGAGAACGACAACCTGAGCAACAACGCCACGCTCATGACGCTCGACAACGCGGTGACCGAACCGCATAACAAGGCGACCACGCTCGAGGAGGGCATCGCGTTCGCCCAGCTTTTCGAGGAGGCTGGCGCCGACGCTTTGCACCTGCGTCTCGGTCCTCTGGGCAACCATCCGTGCCAGTTTGGCAGCGACCTGTACTTTTTGCTCAACGGCGTCGAGGGCGCCACGGGGTACGGCACCCAGTGGGACTTCAAAAAACACTGGCAAGGGCAGCTCATCGCCGACCACAGCGGCGCGGGCATGTTCATCGACGTGGTGGCGCGCTACAAGGAGGCCGTCAAGATTCCGTGCGGCACCGTGACGTACATGGATCCCGCGCATGCGCCCGACTTCTTCGAGGCGGCGCTCTCCGAGGGCAAGGTCGACTTCTACATTATGAACCGTCCGCTCACCGTCGACTTTGAATACGTGAACAAGCTGCGCGAAGGGCGGATCGACGAGATCGCCCCGTGCACGCGCTGCCTGCACTGCCATATCGGCAGCAACGAGATGAACGCGATGATGGGCTACTGCCGCGTGAACGCGCTCACCCAGCGCGTTATGCGCGAGGGAGGGCCGGCGATGTACGAGGTTCCGGCCGCTTCTTCCAAGAAGAAGGTCATGGTCGTCGGTGGAGGCCCTGCCGGCATGGAGGCCGCCCGCGTCGCGGCCCAGCGCGGTCACGAGGTCTCGCTGTACGAGAAGAAAAGCTCGCTCGGCGGTTCGCTCCCGTTCGCCTCGCTGGTGAAGGGACCGCACGAAAACCTTGACGATCTGAACGCTTACCTGCAGAAACAGTGCGAGCTGGCCGGGGTGAGCATCGTGACCGGCACCGAGGTGACGGCCGACGTGGTGGCGAAAGAGGCTCCCGACGCCGTTATCCTGGCCGTCGGCGGCGCGCGCCCGGACCTTGAGGTCTCCGGGGGAA
Source organism: uncultured Eggerthellaceae bacterium (assembly GCA_963552775.1). Classification (GTDB taxonomy): domain Bacteria; phylum Actinomycetota; class Coriobacteriia; order Coriobacteriales; family Eggerthellaceae; genus CAUVMU01. Next base: position 3,156 of record CAUVMU010000002.1, read on the forward strand.
CAGTTGTGGACCTCGCTGATTTCATGAGCGCCGATCTGGGCGAGAACGTGATCGTGTACGGCTCGAACGCCCAGGCGTTCGATACGGCGTTGTGGTTGACGGTGCACAAGAAGAACGTGCAGATAGTCACGCCGAGTGCTGACAACGAGCTCGACATGCAGCAGTCCCAGCACGCGCAGCGCTTCATGACCACGGCCCTGTACGGTCTGGGCGTGAAGGTGTGGCCGAACTCGTCCATCAAGTCGGCGAGCGATGGCAAGCTGCTCATCTCGTCCAAAGACGCCGGTGTCGACGTTACGCTTGCGTGCGACTCCATCGTGAACGCTGCCGACATGCAGGCGAACGCGGGTCTGCTCGATGAGCTGTCCGTTGCGGAGAAGGTCGCGGTCGGCGACTGCTCCGCACCGTTCAACATCGCGTTGGCGATCCGCTCCGGCAACGATGCCGGACGTGCGGTGTAGGTAACAGCGGTAGCTCCACCGTCGAGGTCGAGCGGGTCTCTTCGCGCTCTCGCCTGCTACGATGGTGCTCCGCCCGCCCTATTCCGATACCGAGGTGCCGGCGCCCCTCAATAATTAACCATTGCGAATAACCTTGCTTCATGTGGTATATTCGACCCCTCGAACAGTCCGCAAATCTCGGCGCGGTACGCGCGCGTCGAAGGAGGGAGCCTCTATGGTCGCCTCGTCGGAAACCCAGCTGCCCCTGTTCGGTCCGGGGCCTTTGTACGTAAGCGTCATCGCCGTGCTTACCGTTGCGGCTATCGCCCTGAGCTGCTTCGAGGTCGTGCCGGTCGTGCGGGCCGAAGGACTGTCCTGGGCGCTTGCGGCTGCGGGGATTCTGCTTATCGCGAGCGGGGTCGCGCTCTGGGTAAGCGCGGTGGTCTTGGCGCGTATCGGGGATGAGATTTCCGAGGGCCGCCTGTTCACGGACGGGGTGTACGCTTGGGTGCGCAACCCCATCTATTCGGCGTTCCTCTTCATCTGTGCGGGAGCGCTGCTCGTTGCGGGAAACCTTGCCGCTGCGCCTCTGGTCATCTTGTACTGGCTGTTCCTGACCGTGCTCATGACCCGCACCGAAGAGCGATGGCTCGAGGAGCGCTTCGGCGAAGAGTATCGGGAGTACTGTCGTCGCGTGAACCGTTGCATTCCCGCTCCACCGCGTCGTTCGTAGGCGGAGAGTGCGGGACATCGCGTGCTCAGACGAGGAGTGCGGCAAAACGCGTGCTCAAAGCGTCCCGAGCGCACGGGCCGCGGCGGGCGGAAGCTCGCTCTCGTCCACTTCCGCCCAGGACACGACCCCGCGCAGGTGCATAACGTCGAGCTGTAGGAAAGCCCCCTCGCGCAGTTGGCGGCCTGCCCCGAACATGAGCTCGCGCTCCTGCCCGTTCTCCCCGAAGCAGGCGAGCGTGTACATGTAGTTGCCGCCCGACCCTCCCGGGGTTTCCTCTGCATGGGCGTTCTCTATCCTCGTATAGTACGGTTGGGCGTTCTCGGTGTTCGTCAGGTATGTGAAGGTGAATACCAAACCCGCTATCAGGCCTATTGCGATAACGAATCCGATTGCCGCAGCAGTGCGTCCCATGGCGTTCCTTCCTTGCGGGGTTCTCTTGCCTGCTTCGAGCATATGCGGTAAGCCTTGCGCGCTCCTTCGCGGCTCCTTACGTTTGCCTTACGCCTGTTGAGTCTTCCTTTCCACCAAGGGCGCATCGCTCTGCTCGCAGGCGAAGTCCGCAAGCGCGGGGACCGGCTCGGTAAAGCGGCTGACAAGCGGCACGACGGCCAGCGACAGCAGCATCGCGAGTGCTCCGCAGTTCACCGGCGAGAGGGCCCACGGGACGCCGAACATACCGAGCAGCATATTTCCGCAGGTCAATCCAACACCAAGTGCAAAGCTCGTCCAAACGGCCGCTTTCGATACGCGGCGCAAGTACAACCCCCATAAAAACGGTCCTAAAAACGACCCGGCGAGCGCTCCCCAGGATATCGACATGAACTGCGCGATGAACGCGAGCGACGTGTGGTACTGAACGAGGGCGATGATGGCGGAGACTGCGATGAACGCCACGAGCAGTGCGCGCATGCAGGCGATCTGGGCGCGCTCGTCCATGCTCTTGACCACGTTGTCTTTGAGCAGATCGAGCGTCAGCGTCGAGGACGAGGTGAGCACGAGCGATGACAGCGTGGACATCGATGCCGAAAGCACGAGCACCACTACGACGCCTACCAGAATATCGGGCAATCCCGCGAGCATGGTCGGCACGATGCTATCGTAGACGATCGAGCCGCTCGCCGTGCGTTCGACCGCCTCGGCGTACAGTCTTCCGAACCCGCCCAGAAAATAGCTGCCGCCTGCGACGACGATTGCGAACAGCGTGGATATGACGGCGCCCTTCCGCACTGCGGAGGCGCTGTCGATGGCGTAGAACTTCTGCACCATCTGAGGAAGCCCCCATGTTCCCAGGCTGGTGAGCACGACGACGCCTGCCAAGTCGAGGGGGTTCGGCCCGAAGAGGCTGGTGAGCGCACCTCTCTCGATGCTCTCGACGGGAACGAATGCAAGCTGCTGCACGGATGCAGCGAGTCCGCCGTTGTCGCCGAGCACGGCGGCTATGACGGCGACGATGCCTACGAGCATGACGATTCCCTGCAGAAAGTCGTTCACTACGGTTGCCATGTAGCCGCCAACGACGACGTATATGCAGGTCGCAAGAGCCATGGCTATGACGCATGCCTCGTAAGGTGCTCCAAAGGCCATCTCGAACAGACGCGACAGCCCGTTGTAGACGCTTGCGGTGTAGGGGATGAGGAACACGAAGATGATGGCTGCGGAGGCGATGCGCAACCCGCGCGATGCGAAGCGCACGCCGAAGAACTCGGGCATAGTCGCGGTGTTCAGGCGCTGCGTGGTCTCGCGTGTGCGCTGCCCGAGAACGATCCAGGCGAGCAGGCTTCCCAGTAGCGCGTTTCCGATGCCGATCCAGGTTGCGGAGAGCCCGTACTTCCAACCGAACTGCCCTGCGTATCCAACGAAAATGACGGCGGAGAAGTAGCTGGTGCCGAACGCGAAGGCCGACATCCACGGTCCGACGCTTCGTCCGCCCAAGATGAATCCGTCAACGCTGTGCGCGCTGCGCCGGCAGAGTGCGCCCACGCTTATCGCGACAACGAAAAACGCCAGTACCAAGCATAGTTTTATCGCCATGGGAAATCCTATCGCCTCTCATGTTCAGCAAGAAAAGCGTCCGCTCGGGAAGAGCGGACGATGGGGCGCACACGGATTCGCTCGATGACGGCCGAGCGCACACCTGTGCAGGTGCACGGCGTTCGGCACGTCGGGCGAGCCCGCGTGCTAGAGGTATCGATAGGATGCGTAAGAGGTGTTCGAGCGTGCGAGCATGCAGCCGGTCGCAGGGGGCCGGGAGGAGGGGTCGAGAGCGGTATATGTCGCCAAATGCTGCATGGCCGCACTATAGCACGTCGCAGTCGTCACGTTCTTTGGGAATTCTGCTCAGCGGAAAGAATTCAGGTGGCGGTTACCGTGCTCGACTGTTGCCACGGCGCGGTACCCGCCCTGCGCCTGCGCACGTTGCCCTTGCGGCTCGTTGCGCGACACCCGTTTCGCACCTGTCGCCCGCCCTGCCGCCCTGCGCCTGCGCCCGGCCTCCTCGGCGGTCGCTTGCCGCCTCTCGCTCACCTTCCGACTGCTACAGCTCGCGCGTTTCGTAGAGCCGCATGGCGATGAGGGCGCTTGCCGCGAGAAGCAGCAGCGCGAGCCCGATGCCGATTGTGAAAACCGTCGTTACGCTGACGCTTCCCGACGCCCAGGCCTCGCGCAGGGGCGCGATGAAGCCCTGAACGGCCTCCAGCTTGCGCGCCCACACTCCCAAAGGGACGGCGAGGACGATGATCACGGGAACCAAGCGCGTTCCGCGCGTGAGACCCCATTTCGTCACGAGAGGCAGCATGACGGTCGCTGCGACTAGCACGCACAGCGACCCCATGAGGCCGGACATCACGATCTCATCGGGAAGGTTCTCGGTAAGGCTGAGTGATTTCGCCAGGTCGGCGGGAAGCGGCAGCGCATCGACGACGGCTCCGAGGACGAATGAGAAAACTATGGCGAACGCGGCCGATACGGTTAAAGCGACAAGAACTCCCAGATAGCGTCCGAGAACGATCTCGCGGCGGCTCAGGGGCAATGTGAGGCGGAATGACTGCCAGCCTCCGAGCTCATCGTAAGCGGCTACATTGAACAGGTACATGAACGGCACCATGGAAGAAATACAGGCCGTTGCGACTATGAGGCTGCCCGTGCCATAGGCCATCCCCACGCCGACGATGAGGCAGACGCCGAACAATTGCAGGAGATTCTTGCGCATGATCGCAAGATCGCTGATCAGCATTGCGTTCATAGGGATTCTCCTTTCAACGCGAGTGCCATGTAGCTTCGCCTGGCGTGCAGCCTCGCGAATCTGCTCCATATAGGGATTCTCCTTTCAACGTGAGTGCCATATAACCCTCGATATTCGCTGGGTCGCAGGGTGTTTCGGGGAAGGCGCGGGCGAACGCGAAGCGGTCGGGAACGAGCGCATCGACGCTGTATTCATGGCGGATGTAGCGCAGGGGCGCGATGCCGGGTGCGCTTGCGTGTGCGATAGACTCGAACGTCGTTGTGCGGCAGCGGGCGATACCGGCCGTTGCGCAGATATCGTCCTTCGGCAGCGAGAACACGATGCGACCCTGATCGATGCACGTAACAACGTCGGCTATTTTCTCCAGATCCGACGTAATATGGCTCGAGAGCAGAACGCCGCGACCTTCTTCGCTTATGAAGTCGCGCAGGATATCGAGCACGTCCTCGCGAGCCATCGGGTCGAGCCCGGCCGTCGGTTCGTCGAGTATCAGCAGTTCAGGGTGGTGTGCGAGGGCGAATGCGAGCGCGAGCTTCATCCCCATCCCACGTGACAGGTCTTTGACGAACTTGGCTTTTGCAAGGTCGAAGTCCCGAGCGAGCAGGTCGAAGCGGTTTTGGTCCCAGGTGGGGTATCCGTGTCGGCCTATGCGGGCGACCTCGCCCACGGTTATCTCAGGGGGGAACGCGCAGGAGTCGAATACGACCCCGATGCGACGCTTCGTCGCAGCGTCGCGCGCGCCGAGGGGGCCGTAATCTTTCCCGAACAGCTCGATGCTCCCCTCATCGGGCAGAACGAGGCCCAGAGCTGCTTTGATGGCCGTGGTCTTACCGGCTCCGTTGCTTCCTACGAGCCCGGTCACGCAGCCCTCTTCGACGGCGAGGCCGATGCGGTCGAGCGTGAATCCCGGGTAGCGTTTTACCAGATTGCGTATATGCAGAAGATTGCCCATGGCGCTTCCTTTCTAGCGTTCGTCTGCGAGCAGGTCGAGCATTTCGTGCAACTGGTCTTGGTTTAAGCCCGCAGCTCGGGCATCGTTGAGCGCGCGGAGCAAAAGCTGCTCGATGCCGCGCAAGCGCTCCTCGCGCAACAGTTCCGTGTTGCTGCCGGCCACGAAACTTCCCTTTCCCTGCATGGTGTCGATGAACCCCAGGGCCTCGAGGTCGGCGTAGGCGCGTTTGGTGGTGATGACGCTTACATGCAGGCTGTTGGCAAGCGAGCGGATGGAGGGTAGCGGGGCCCCTTCGGCGAGCTCGCCGGTGAGAATCGCCTCCTTGATCTGCTCCTTGATCTGCTCGTATATCGGTTGTCCGTTCGCATTGGAGATGACGATGTCCAATGAAGGCTCCTTTGCAATGGCCCCGAAGCGTTTCGGGGCAGGGCGGTCCGAGATTGCGCCGTCGGTTTCGCAGCTCGGTCGGCACGGCGCCCCGTGCCGTTATCTGTATATATCAGATATAGACAGTATATACGCCTTAGGATGACTGTCAACAAGATTTCTTTCATCTTGCTGCTTACGTGCGGTACACAGGTTCGTGGGGAGTCCTTGTACGGTCGTGCAATCGAGCGAGGTTCGGGCTTTCAGGTTCAAAGCGCTTCGGAAGGCGGGTCTGTCGTGCCGATGCCCGGCAAATTCGTCCCCAATGGATGAAAAGTGCTGTTTGTGGGGGACCTGGGGCGGGTTTTGCTCCCCGGCTGCCTCATTGCTTTTTCTATTTGAAAATAATTAACGTTTTACCAGGTCCGCTGATTCTTCAAGCTTGAATTTAAATTACCCCAAAAGAAGATTGACCCACAAACGGTACTTTTCAGCCAGAGGCCTTTCGGGTCTTTTGCAGAGTGGGCCTTTTCATTCGGAAGAGCTAGAATATTGTTCGGAGCCGATGGGCTATGGACCCGTTTTGCGGTTGACGGGGCTGCAAGCGATGCCGAAGCGACATGTTGGCAATCTGCAAAGCCGTCCGGCGCCGATGGAGCTTTGGGTTACGCGATAGGAGTACGGATGGGATTGAGAAACCTGCCCTGCGACAAGGCGACGTGCTTGTCGGATTTGATCGAAGCTCGCCCTGGTCAGGTGTCGAGCATGTCGCTGGCCTCAGCTCATGGGATTGCGGCGACGTTGCTGGCCTTTTCGGCAGGCGAAAGCGTCAGCGAGGAAGCCTATGCGGGAGATACGCTGTACCAGTGCGTTGATGGCCGCATGGCGCTGTTGCTTTCTGCTGGGCGCGTAGAGGTAGCGACGGGTCAGGTGCTGTGCGTGCCTGCAGGAACCATGCACGCCGTCGAAAGTGCCGATGGTGGATCTTTCAAGGTTTTGCAGCTGACGGTTTCTTGATACCATGCGCTCACGGCGCTCACGGCGCTCACGGCGCTCGCGGATTGCGGGCTCACGGGCTCGCGGATTGCGGGGGGCGGTGACGTCCCGCTGCGTTGCGGGCGCGCGGACGCAGACCGACTCGCCTATCGAGGCGAGCAGTATTCAACGGAGAAAGGAGGCCCTCGTGGCCGAGCTCATTAAGAACATCGAGAAGAACCAGGTCTTTCGCACAATCGATGCCGTCTCGATTGAACCGGGGCGAGTGAACAGCCTGACGCTCTCGCAAACGCCCGGATGCAAGATGACGTTGCTGGCGATAGACGAAGGCGAGGGCATGTCGAGCCATTCCGCTCCCGGTGACGCGTTCATCACCGTGCTCGAGGGCACGGGCGAGATTACCGTCGAAGGGAAGCCGTTCGTGCTCCAAGCAGGGGATTCGCTGGTCATGCCTGCTGGGGCCGAACACGCGGTGCGCGGCGTGACCGCTTTTAAGATGCTCCTCGTCGTGGTGAAAGAGGCTCTGCCGCCTATGGCTTAGCCAGTTCACCGAATTCAGGAAGGGAGTCGTTACGGGTTACGGCCGAATCGGCGACATTGAGCTTTCCAGCCGATGCCGTTCGGATTGATCAAGTTTAGCGGAAGGGACCACGCGGACCTTACGGAACCGCTGCCCCCCTTGCTCAAGGCCGAATGTATAGTGCGAGTAAAGGATCGCAGCGTGGTTTTGGGATTCGGTACGCGCGTGGACTGGGAGAAGCAACCATCGGTAGCACGTGTTTTCCCAAAATGAAGCCTCTGGTTGGTTGAGCGCCTGCATGTGCAACCGTATATTCGGAAGTGCCGGCGGCACGGTAGAATGTACGGAGCGTCTGCGGGCGCTTTCAATCGAAGGGGCAGGTATGAGCTTTCGCGATAATCTTCAACATATGCGGTCAACGAAGGGGATGACCCAGGAGCAGCTTGCCATGCTGCTCGGAGTGAGCCGTCAGGCGGTTACGAAGTGGGAGGCCGAGAAAAGCTATCCCGAGATGGACAAGCTGCTCAAGATGTGCTCGCTGTTCGACTGCACGATCGACGAGTTGGTGCAGGGCGATCTGACGGAGCGACCTCCCTCAGCACCTGCGGGCGCATCGGCTGCAATCGCGCAGGACGTGTGCGGCTACGATGAGCATATGAGGAAGTTCTCGCTGCTCATCGCCGTAAGCGTGGCGTTGTTCAGCGTGGGCCTTGCGGCGGCGGCGCTCCTCGAGGGCGCAAACGCGAGCGCGGGCGACCCCGATTTGTTCTCGGGCGCAGTGTTCTTCGTTCTGCTTGCGGCGGCTGCTTCGTGTGCGGTCCCTGCTGGCATGGGTCATGCCGCCTTCACCAAGGCCCATCCGTTTGTTGAGGACTTCTACACGCTTGCGCAGAAGGACCATGCGCGGCGCAACCTCACGGTAGCCATCGTTGCGGGAATCATGTTGTTCGCAATCGGTATGATCGTGCCTCTTTTGACGGAAGGCCTTGCCATTGACAAGCGAGCGGGCACGGCGGTGTTCATGCTGATGCTCGGCGCTGCAGGGGCGATTATCTCTCTGTTCGCCATCCGCTTCGCCTCCTGTGACATCGAGGCGTACAACCAGGCACGAGCCGAGAGCTCCGAGGACCGCGAGCGTGAAAAGCGGCTCGATCCCATCTACGGTATCATTATGATCGTCGCTACGGCGGTGGGACTGGGGTGGCTGTTCGGGCCGATCGCGCTTACACCCGGCGGAGCCGGCGCCATCGATTGGGGGCACGGTTACGAGTCGTTCTTCTGGATAGCGTGGGTTGTCGGAGGCCTTGTCTGTGGAATCGTCTCGCTTGTCGATAAGGCGCGCCGAGGGTAGCGGGGACGCGAGCGAGTCGCGAATGGCGCGCTGCGAGCTGCGACCTGTGGCTTTCGGTGTGCGAGGCTGCGACCCTCGGTCTGCGGCGCGTATGCGGCGAACGGGGCGGTTTGCGGCGCGCGCATGGCGGCTGTGAGTCTTAGAAGCGGCTGCATGTCGGCCGTATACTCAGCAAAATTTTTCGAAAAACGATAAAATCTTATTGACAAACAATATAATATGGCTACTATAAGGGCATCGAGAAAGGAGCGGTGCCCCTATGAGCCAGAAAACGCTATCGATTACGTTGAAGTTCATAGACGCGATCATGGTCGCGTGCTGCTGCGGCATGGCGTTCTATGTGATGCCGCAGCTGTTCGCCTCCGGCGCCAACGCAGGTGCTCCACTTGGAGGCGTTGTCGCAGCGGCCATTGTTTCCGCAGGCCCTGTGGCTATTGGGGTTTTGGCGTGGTTCATCTTCGTGAACATCGGCAAGAACGAGTCGTTCTGCGTCCAAAACGCCAAGCACCTGCAGGCCATAAGCGTTATCGCTGTCGCGGAGGCATTCGTATTCCTGGTGAGCTTCGCTCTGCTGGCGCAGGAATCGACGCTGTCGTTCGAGACGGGTGTGTGGGTGCTGGCGGCGGCGCTCGTGTGCTTCGCGTTCGCGGTGGTGACGGCGGCGCTTTCCCATCTGACCTTGAAGGCCGCGCTCATCAAGGCCGAGAACGAGCTGACGGTGTAGCCATGAACATCGAAGTCAGGCTCGACGTGCTCCTAGCTCAGCGGAAGATGTCGCTCACGCAGCTCAGCGAAGAGGTCGGCATTACCATAGCCAACCTTTCCAACCTGAAGACCGGCAAGGCGAAGGCTATCCGCTTCTCGACGTTGGCTGCGCTGTGCGAGGCGCTCGACTGCTCGCCTGGCGATCTTCTGGAACGTTCGGACCGATAGGCCCCATCGAAAGGAACTGCAATGATCTCGAACGATGCGAGGTCGGGTCGCCCTGTGCCACCCGACGGATTCACTGCACCCGAAAACCCGATAGAGGGGGAGCGTTCGGCCTTCTCCGAGATGCCGCCTGTCGCGACGCCCGCGCCCGAGATGCCGCTGGCTCCTGTCGGCTCGATGCCGCCCGCGCCCGGGATGCCGCCGGCTCCTGTCGGCTCGGTCCCGCCCGCGCCCGGGATGCCGCCCGCGCCCGGTTTCGACCCTGCCACGTTCGCCTCGCCGCCTGTCGCAACGCCTGCGTCCGCGCGTCCCTTCGAGTCGAAGGATTGGCTCGTTGTCGCCCTCGCCGTCCTCGAAGCCGTGCTGTGGGTCGAGGTATTCGACTTCGACCTGGGATTTCGTTTCGGTCAGGTTATGCCGGGCATCGGGATGACGGTGTTCACCTTCGTCGGCTTCGCCTGCCTCTTCATCGCTTTAGGGCGCCGTGCGCGTATCGACCGCGTCACCGTACCCTTGCTGGTGGCTACGGCTTTGCTGGCGCTTATCCCTGCGCTCTTCGGCAATCAGGACCTGCGCGTTCTCAACTCCTTCATGCTTTGGGTGACGGGGACGTTCACCGCATTCATGGTCGCCGGACTGTGGGAGGGCGCTTGGGCCCGCTTCGGCGCCTTCCTCGCCGCTGCATGCCATTTCTTCACGTCGCAGTTCGTGCATCTGGTCAAACCCTTCCAAGCGCTCGGGGCCGCCCGCAGGCAGAGGCTGGGTTCGCCGCGCAGCGAAGTCGCCCGAAGCGTGGTGGCGGGCCTTGCCCTTGCTGCGGTCCTGCTGGTCGTCGTGGTTCCGCTGCTCATGTCGGCCGATCAGGTATTCGATGGGCTTGTGGGAGGCTGGCACCTCGATATTTCGCTGACGGACCAGGTAGAGCGCGTGCTCTACGGCATGGTCGTGGCGCCCGTTCTTTTCGGGTTGCTCTGGGGGTTCTCCCGTACGGCTGCGAACTCCGTCGCGTTGAGGGTCTCGAGCGCGACTCGCTCGTGGAGCGCGGCGCTCGTGCCGATGGCGGTTGCCCTGGTCTTTCTCGATGTCGTCCACCTCGTATTCTGCGGCATCCAGTTCGTGTACCTGTTCGGCGGAGCGCAGACGGCGCTTATGCAGGGCGGTTATGCGGAATACGCGCGTTCCGGGTTTTTCCAGCTGGTTGCCGTTGCGGCTCTTAATCTGGCGGTCGGCCTCGCGTCGGCGAAGGCTGCAGGGGACGCCGATTCGGTCGTCGCGCCCATTGAGCAGGCTCCGTCGCTGCATCGTGTTCAATGGGGAGCTGCGCTCGTGCGAGCGCTGAACCTGGCGCTGCTCGCCTGCACGGCCGTGATCCTGGCGTCTGCGGCGTGGCGCATGGGGCTTTACATCGCGGCATACGGCTTGAGCGTTCTGCGCATGCTCACGCTGTTAGGTATGGCATTCATCCTGGTCTGCCTCGTCGCATGCGCTGCGAGGACGCTTGCCGCACGGTTCAATTTCTTCCGTGTGTTCTTCGTCTCCGGCGTGGCGCTGTGGATCGCCTTCAATTTCCTCAACGTCGACTCGACGCTGGCGAACTACAACGTCGACCGCTACCTTGCCGGCGATTTGGAGCAGATGGACACGTCCTACCTGTTCGAAACGTCGCCCGACGCGCTTCCTGCGCTGGAGCGGCTTCTTGATCACGCGCGCGCTACGGGCGATAAGCGCATCGACGTGCTCGCGCTCGAACGGAGCATCGAGTCCGAACGTCTTATGGTCAAGGATTGTCCTTGGCAGTATCGCTCGTTGTCGTACGGAGGCATCGGCTAGTCATCCAGCTGGGGCTGATTTTGCCGGGAGGCGGAAAGACCGGTCGGGCGGTGCGCCCGCCATCCGGTCGTGCCGCGCGAGGGAATCGCACGGCACGGCCGACGCGTGCGGCGGTTAATCATCCAGCTGGGCATTCAGTTTGTCGCGGTAGCGCTTCGCCACGACGAACGATCCGTAGCACACCAAGTAGATGAGCATGGCAAACTGGATGAAGTAAACGACTCCGATAGCGATATCGCCGACCCACATGATCCCGCCGATGCCTACGAGTTGCACCTCCGCCGCAATGCGGAGAGCCACGACCCCAAGAGAGATCGCGAACGCCGCAAGGGCGGAACAGGCTGCGAAGTAGTCGGTAGGGAAGGTGTCGGCCTCGGCGAATCGCCCACCGCTGACGAATCCCTTGCGGTACATCAGGACGGCGCAGGTGCAGGCGGACACCAGAAGGGACGCGAGCAGCAGCCATTCGACGGGCACCACGGTGCTCATGGCCTCGGTTTCCAAGGTGAGGTTGTTCACGTAGGCGACCTGCTCGAGCGCGCCTGCGTAGTACAGTGTTGCGAGGGATCCGATAGCGAGCAGGTAGAAACCGTACTTGTAGATACGGTTCGTCTCGCGCTCGATGCGCTCGTCGGCGGGACCCATGTAGTGCCTCCATTGCTCCAACAGCTTCATCATGAGGGTTATCCTTCCTCCCAAAACAAATCGTTCAGCGTCGTTCCCAAGACCTTGCAAATGGCGATGCACAGGTTGAGCGAGGGGTTGTACCCTCCGGCCTCGATGAGGCCGATGGTTTGCCTCGTCGCTCCTACGGCGGCGGCGAGCTGGCTTTGGGAAAGTCCCTGGGCCGTGCGCGCCGCCTTCATTTTCAGATTCTTGTTCGCTCCCATAGGCGCTCCTATCGGCAGGCGTTTTCGTGATGCAAGAAATATATTGCATTTTGGCAAGAGTGTCAAGTATAAATTGCATAATGACGTATATATTTTTCATTTTAAGCTTGAATGCCTGCTCAATGCCTGTTCAGTTCGATGTTGCCGTTTTGGTGGATGCTGCGAAAGCGACAAAAACCGCTTGACGTTCTCTACGGCGGATTTATAATCTGGAATTTGAAAACGAAATTCATTTCCGAATTTGAAAGCAGGTGAACCGTGCCCCGCAAGCGTTCGTACGATACGAGGCAGAAACGTCTTGTGTTCGAGTGCCTCGCTCTTCACAAGGAACGATACCTGAGCGTCGACGAGGTGCACGACTTGCTGCGCGACCAGGATGCCCCCGTGGGACGCACGACGGTGTACCGCACGCTCGAAACGCTGCTGGCCGACGGCGAGGCGGCAAAAGTGCTGGCTCCCGGAGGCGGCGAGTCGCGCTACCGTCTGATCGATTCCGACGAGCGGCATGCGGGCCAACTGCTGTGCCTCGACTGCGGGACGGCCTTTCCGCTCGACTGCTCCATGCTGCGCGATTTCTCCTCGCACGTGCAATCGAGCCACGGGTTCGCCATCGACCAGTCGCGCACGGTGCTGTACGGCCACTGCGCCTCCTGCACGGAGGATGCGTCCGATGGCCGTCCCTAATCCGTGCGCCGTCCGGCGCTGGATTCCCTTTACCTGACCTGCGGCGCGCCCGAGCGGATGCGCCGTCACTTGCAGGACATATCCCATTCATCAATCGTATAGGAGGAACTTCATGTCAAACAACCGTCCGCACGCCGCACGCCGCACGCGCGCGCCCTTCGCTGCGACGCTCGCTCTCGCCGCCGCTGCGGTACTCGTCTGCTTCGCCCTGGTGGGCTGCAACTCGAACGCCTCGACGTCCCCGGACAAGGGCGCGTCTGCTTCCGACTCCCAAAAAGTCCAAGTCGCAGCGAGCTTCTACGCGATGGCCGATTTCGCCGAGAAGATCGGCGGCGACCGTGCGGAGGTCACGTGCCTCGTGCCTGCTGGCACGGAGCCGCACGACTGGGAGCCGTCCACGACCGACATAAAGACGCTCGAGGCTGCCGACGTGTTCGTGTACAACGGGGCCGGTATGGAGCACTGGACCGAGGACACGCTCGCCAGCCTTTCCAACAAGGACCTGGTCAGCGTTGAGGCAAGCGAGGGCGTGAGCCTGCGCGAGCTCGGCGAGGAGGAAGGCGAGGAGCACGAGGCCGAACACGGGGCCGAGCATGAGGGCCACCATCACGATCACGGCGGAGTCGATCCGCACGTGTGGCTTGCTCCCCAGAACGTGAAGATCGAGATGGCGAACGTTAAAGACGCGCTCATCGCCGCCGATCCCGAGGGCAAGGCCGAGTACGAGGCCAACTACGCCACGTGGGCTGCCGAATGCGACAAGCTCGACAAGGAGTTCTCCGAGGGTTTGGCCGGTGCTGCGAATCGCTCCATCGTGGTCTCCCATGAGGCGTTCGGCTACCTGTGCGACGCCTACAACCTCGAGCAGTTGCCCATCGAGGGCATCGAGGCCGACGCCGAGCCCGACGCGAAGACCATGGCCGGGATCGTCGAGTTCGTGAAGGCAAACGGGGTAAAGGTCATCTTCAGCGAAGAGCTGGTCAGCCCGAAGGTTGCCAACAGCATCGCCGAGGCGACGGGCGCCTCGGTTGAGGAGCTTAACCCCATCGAAGGCCTTTCCGAAGAGGATCTTGCTGCGGGGGCGGACTACTTCTCCGTTATGCGCGCGAACCTCGAGGTCTTGAAGAAGGCGCTCCTCTAGTGGGCGCTCCTGCCTGCCCGGTTGCGTTCGAGGGCGTCGAGTTCTCGTATCGGGGGACTGCGGTGCTCAAAGGCGTTGACCTCACGGTCGTCGAGGGAGAGATGTGCGCCATTATCGGCGACAACGGGGCAGGCAAGTCGACCATGGCACGGCTCGTCATCGGCGAGGCCGTGCCCGCTCGCGGACGCGTGAGCCTGTTCGGCGCGAACCCTGCACGCTTTCGCGATTGGGGGCGCGTGGGATACGTGCCGCAGCTGGCTCCTACGTCGATTGAGCGCTTCCCCGCAACCGTGCTCGAGCTGGTGCTGGCGAGTCGCTCCGTGGGAGCTGCCCGCATTTTGCCGCCGGGTAGGGCGGCTCGGACCTCAGCGCTTGACATGCTGGAGCAGGTGGGTATGGCAGGTTATTCGAAGCGCCTGGTCAGGGAGCTTTCCGGTGGGCAGCTGCAGCGCGTCCGCCTCGCCTGTGCTTTGGTGAGCGCGCCCGACCTGCTCGTTCTCGACGAGCCGGCCAACGGTCTCGATGCCGAAAGCCGCCAGGCGTTCTATCGGCTCGTAGGCGAAGCACATCGGGAGCGCGGCCTCACGGTGCTCATGATTACCCATGATCTTGACGCGCTGCCCAGTCTGAACTGCCGCGTGGTCGAGCTCGCCGACGGCCGCATCGTCGGAGCTTCCCTGCACGCCCATGCGTGCGGCTGCGTCGGGTCCACGAGGGGGGAGTGACCGTGCTCGAGTACGTGTTCATGCAGCGAAGCCTGGTCATCGGCATTATCCTGGGCGTGGTTATCCCGCTCGTGGGCGTTATCATCGTGTTGAAGCGCCTCTCCATGATCGGCGACGCGCTGTCGCATGCGTCGCTTGCGGGCGTCGCGGGCGGCCTGGTCGGAGGCATCAGCCCTGTGCTCGGGGCAGCTGTGGCCTGCCTGGTGGGTGCTCTGTGCATCGAAGGGATCCGCCTGCGTTTCCGTGAGCAATCCGAGCTTGCGGTGGCCGTGGTCATGGCGGCGGGAATCGGTCTTGCGGGCGTGCTGTCCGGTTTCGTGCCGAACGCGGCGAGTTTCAACAGCTTCCTGTTCGGGAGCATCCTCACCGTGAGCGAGGGCGAGGCCGTTGCGGTTGCGGTGGTGAGCGCGATATCCGTGGCGTTCTGCTTCCTGCTGCGCCGCAATCTGTTCCTCATGGCCTACGACGAGCGCCATGCGCGGGTCGCAGGTGCGCCGGTCGGCCTGATCAACGCCTCGTTCGTGGTGGTTATCGCGCTTGTGGTCGCCGTGGCGGCGCGCACGGTCGGGTCGCTCATCGTGTCGTCGATGATGGTGGTGCCGGTCGCCGTCGCCCTGCAGTTGGCGCGCAGCTGGCGGCAGATGTGCGTCATCTCGAGCGTTGTCGGCGTGGCCACGACGGTGCTCGGCATCGTCGCTTCGTACTATCTGGGGCTGAAGCCG
>CAUVMU010000003.1:0-18557 GCA_963552775.1 uncultured Eggerthellaceae bacterium
GGGTCGGTCTACTTCTTCTTCGAGGGGAAGGAGGACCTGTTCGCAAGCGTGGTCACCCCGGTGATGGAACGTGCGCTCTTCCTCATGAAGTCTCACTTCGCCGCAGAGCTTTCCAATCCTGCGACCCTCGAGGACGAGGGGGAAGAAGAGGACATCCGCTCTGTTGCGGCCCTTGTGGGCGTCTACTACCGTAACCGCGAGGTGTGCGATATCGTGCTGGCGAATCGCGACAGGCCTTGCGTCGAGGCGTTCTTCAACGAGCTCGTGGAGCTGCTCGACCGCCAGACCGTCCTGCTGCTCTCCGCGCTCCATTCCGAGGAGTCCGCGCGTACGGTTCCGATTAGCGACTACACGATTCACTGGGTTTCTCACTTGCAGATGGATGCGGTCTTCACGCTGCTTTCCCATGACTTGGGAGAGCAGCGATCGATCGAGGAGCTGCGCGCCATGGTGCGTTTTTTGCGCGCGGGCCTCATGTCGCTCATGACGGAAAAACGCTTGCCATGATTGATTCTTGCGCATATACTCAGAGTAAACCAAGGGGCGCAAGCCCCTTTAAAAAGGAACAAAACTTAACATTGTTAAGTTCTTGAGGTCAAGCGGTGTTCACGCAGCGCCGAAGGAGGATGCCATGTACGTGGATGTCGAGAATGTGGTGAAGAGCTACGGCGAAGGTGCGGCACGTGCGACGGTTCTCAACGGCGTGACGCTGAGCATCGCCGAGGGCGAGATCTGCGTGATGCTCGGCCCTTCCGGTTCGGGGAAGTCCACGCTGCTGAACGTCATCGGCGGCCTTGACGCCGTTGACTCGGGGCGCATCTGCGTGGCGGGTAAGGTCGTTACCGATCTCGACGTTGCAGCGCTTTCCGACTATCGGCGCGACTATCTGGGGTTTGTTTTCCAATTCTACAATCTCATACCCAACTTGACCGTGCGCGAGAACATAGAAGTGTGTCGCTATCTGTCAAACGAGCCCCTCGACACGGGCGAGCTTATCGAGCTGTTGGGGCTGGCAGACCACGCGCGAAAGTTCCCAGCGCAGCTCTCCGGTGGTCAGCAGCAGCGCTGCGCTATCGCCCGCGCTCTGGTGAAGGGACCTCGCCTGCTGCTGTGCGACGAGCCGACGGGAGCGCTCGACTCGGTGACGGCTCGGGAGATTCTCATGTTGTTAGAGCGCGTCAACGAAACGCTCGGAACGACGTTGGTCGTAGTCACGCACAACAACGCGGTCAGCCTCATGGCCCATCAGACGGTGCGCGTGCGCGACGGGCGCATCGCCGAGTGCATCCGTTCCGACCGGCGCATCCCAGCCGCCGAGATCGAGTGGTAGGGAGGTCGCAATGCATCGCATTCTGCTCAAGCGCGCCTTCCGTGACGTTTGGGGCAACCTGTTCCGCTACCTCGCCCTGCTCCTGCTGATTGCGGCTTCCCTGTACCTGGTCGTGGGGACGGTCGCTGCGGCCGAGAGCACGATCGCCTCCGTGGACGAGGCCGCCCGGGCCAACAACCTGGAGGACGGCCAGTTCGGCACGTTCGCCCCCCTGACCGCAGATGAGCTGGCTGGCCTCGCTGAGCTGGACATCCAGGTCGAGCCGGCCTTCTATCTGGATTACGCGCAGCCTGACGGCTCGACGCTGCGTCTCATGAAGAACCGTGAGAACGTGAACAAAGTCGAAGTGGAGCAGGGGCGGGCCGTGCGCGCGGGCGACGAGGCTGTGGTCGAGCGCCTGTACGCGCAGGCCCACGGGCTCGAAGTGGGCGATACGATCGGCTTGGGCGATCTCGACCTTACGGTCTGCGGCATCGGTAGCACACCGGATTACGACCACTGCCTGCGCAATACGGGAGACATGTCAGCCGACGGCCGGGTATTCGGCACGCTGTTCGTGTCTGCCGATACCTACGAGAAGGTGAAATCGCACGCCGAGCCTCTTCAAAGCGAGGAATACCGCTACAGCTACGTGCTCGGGGCCTATGCGGACGACGATGCGGTGAAGGACTATCTCGGAGGGCTCTCGATGCCGCTCGACGATGTTGAGGACCAGTACTTCCGCGAGGAGGCGCAGCGGCTTATGGCCGACCGCGACGACTTCGAAGAGGGCGTTGCGGCCCTGGTCGATGGCTCGACGGCGCTTGACGAAGCTGCGGGCTCGCTCGATGAGGGCGCCCGCGCGGTCGACAACGGCGTGGGCGAGGCGTACGCGGCCCTCGGACAGCTGCAGTCGTCGTCGGGGCCTTTGACCGAAGGCTCGGCCGCAATCATGGAGGCGCTGCGCACGATAGAGTCGGCCGCAACCTCCATCGGGGCAACCAGCGGCGCGGCGGGAGAGCTGCAGCAAGCCTCGGCGCGTCTTGTCGAGGGCGCGCGGCAGCTCGACGGCGCCCTGCAAAGTGCATCGGGGCAGGTAGGGAGTGCGGCCCTTGACGGCGCGGTCTCGTCCGCGCTTGTGAGCGAAGGGCTCGATCCGGCCGCCCTTTCCCCCGATGCGCAAGTGGTGTGGGGTGCCTCGCGAGCGTATGTCGGCCAGGTGCAAACGTCGATGTCCCAGTTGGCTGCCGCATCGAGCGACCTGCGCACCGGCGCGGAGGCCTTCGACGCCGCTGTCGGCGAGCTGCCCGGTCAGCTGAAGCAGCTCGATGAAGGAATCGCGGGCCTAGGAGCGGCGCTCGGGGCTCTTTCCGACAAGTACGCGGCCCTTGACGGGGGCGTAGGGGCTTATGCGGGCGGCGTCGACCGTTTGACGAATGCCTACGGTTCCCTCGTCGAAGGCTCAGCTGCGCTTTCTGCGGGCGCGTCGGACCTAGCGGAGGGAAGCGCTGCGTACCGGGAGGGCGTCGGCGCGTTCCAGGAAGAGACCGGCGCATGGCTCGACGAGAGCTTCTCGGGCGAGGTCGACAAGCTTACCGACTTCATAACGGCCGCGGACAACCCGCGGATCAAGGCTGCGAGCGACGATGTGCTCATCAACATCAACGTGGGCCTGTTCGCGGGAGTCGTCGTGCTCGTTCTGTTCTCCTACGTGATATCGGTGTTCGTGGTGCATACTATCGATACGGAAAGCGCGGTCATCGGAGCGCTGTACGCGCTCGGTGTGAAGCGGCGCGAGCTCATAGGCTCCTACGTGCTGCTGCCGGTCTTGATCTGCCTGGTCGGAGGTATGATCGGAACGGCTATCGGCTATTCGGACATCGGCATAGAGAGCATGATGGACGAGTCGCGAGCCTACTATTCGACGCCTCCGATCCATACGTTCTACAATCCGGGCCTATTGGCGTACGGTATCGTCGTTCCGCCTGTCGTGGCGGCGATCGTCACGTATGCGACCATCCGCCGCAAGCTCGACCGCCCCGTGCTGTCCCTGCTGCGCAAGGAGCAGCGCGAGGGCAAGGTGAGCCGTCTGAATCTCGACCGGTTCGGGTTCGTTTCCGCGTTCACCATCCGTCAGCTGCTGCGCGAGCGCCGCAGCAGCTTGGCGGTGATCGCAGGCATGTTCGTGTCGTTGCTCGTGCTCGTCATGGGGGTGAATTGCTACGCTTTGTGCGTGAATCTGAAGGCCGACAGCCTCGCGGATATGCGTTACGAGTATTTCTACCTGCTGAAATATCCCCCGCAGAACGTTCCTGCGGGCGGTGCGGCGGCTTATGTCGAATCGCTCTCGTCGGATGCGCTCGACTACGAGATGGATATTGCGGTGGTCGGCTTGTCCGAGGACAACCCGTACTTCCCGCGCATAGAGAGCGCGCGCAGCGACGAGATGAGCATCTCGTCGTCGGTCGCCATGAAGTACGGTCTGAAGGCTGGGGACACGATCGTGCTCAAGGATGGCGTTTCTGAGCGCGGCTATGCGTTCGACGTGCGCGAGGTGGTTCCGTACGGGGCCGGTCTGACCTGCTTTATGGATGTAGACGCCATGCGCAATCTGTTCGACCGGGAGGACGATTACTATAACGCGGTGTACTCCGACCATGAGCTGGATATCGACTCGGGGCGGCTCTATTCCGTTTCGACGCGGGCCGATGCGGCGAAGACTTCCGATATATTCATGGGCATCATGTTCTCGATGATCGTGACTCTGATCAGCATGTCGATCCTGGTATTCCTCATCGTGCTGTACCAGATGACGAAAGTAGCCGTAGACCGCGCGGCTTTGAGCATGGCGATCATGAAGGTCTTCGGTTATCGCGAGCGGGAAATTCGCCGCCTGTACCTTGATGGAAGCTTCATCGTGGTCGCTGTTGGGGCGCTCGCGAGCATTCCTTTAGCGAAAGCCCTGATGGATGCCGCGTATCCGTCGTTCGTGGAGAACGTGCAGTGCGGCATTCGGCTCACGTGGCCGCCCGAGCTTTACATCGCGACCTATTTGGGGGTGATGGCGAGCTATCTGCTCATTCGCGCGCTGCTCGTCCGTCGCGTGCGCAAGACGACGCCCGCCGATGCGCTGAAGGACCGCGAATGACGCCGTCCTGCGCGGCGAGACCCGCTCCGGTGAAGCTTCCGCCGCCGATGCGCTGAAGGGCCGCGAATGACGCCGTCCCCTATTGTTCGCGGACCTCTGCTATGGTACGGTTGAAAAGCTTTATGAGGTGTCCATTTCTGAGACGCAAGGGGATGTATGAAGAAACCGAACAGGATGTTTCACCAGGTATGCGCGGGGGCCCTCTCGCTTGTCCTCGTGCTTGGAATGATGCCCTCGGGCGCGTACGCCGCTCCTGAGGGGCCGCAGCAAGAAGGGGCTGCTGAGCAGGCGGTCGGCGCGCAGCTCCCTGCGGCTGATGCGCAGGCGCCTGCACCTGAAGCGTCCGATGCAGCTGGCGAGGGAATTTCGCAAGCAGGCCGGAATCCTGCAGCGCCCGCCGCAAACGCGCTCGAGGTCGACGCGCCGTCTTCTGAGGGCCAGGAAACCGACTCCGCCGCCGAGAAGGCTGACGACGCGGACGCTTCGAGCCCGGGGCTCAAGAATCAGCTGATCGTCACCTACGACGAAGCGGTGCAATCGACCGAGGAGGTCAACGGTTTTCTCAAGCCGCTTTCATCCGCGAATGCTTCATCCGCCGAGGATGCCGAGTTGCTCGCAGACGGTATCGGGGAGTCGGGAACCGAGGCGATTGCGCTCGTCACGCTGAAGGACGACGTTTCCGTCGAAGACGCTATCGAGAGCGTGGAGAGCGAGCCGGGCGTAATCTGTGCCGAGCCCAACAAGCTCTACTACCTGCTCGAAGACGATCCAGGTGACCTGCTCGACGATACCATGGAGGCCCTGGCGAACGAGAGCGACCTGGTCGATGCCGCGGATGACCTGTTTGCCCCCGAGGCGCCCGGTGAAGGCCTCGAGGCGTTCGGCGTGGTCCCTCAGGCTACGGTGAACGACCCGCTCGCTTCCCAGCAATGGTGGCTTAAGAGCCCTAACCTGTTCGGTGCCTGGGATTATGTCCGCACTCAGGGCAAGGTGACCGTGGCGGTGCTCGACACGACACCGCATTCGACGCACCCCGACCTGAAGGACAACCTTGACATGACGCACGCGCGCAGTTTTATCGGCGCGACGTCCGACAGCTCTATCGGGGAGCGGCCCATTGACAAGGAACCGCCGAACTCCCTGTTCGCCCATGGCTCGCTTGTCGCCGGCGCCGTGTCGGCCCGCGCTGACAACGGGCGGGGCATCGCGGGTGCTTCCTACAACGCCAAGGTCCTTCCGCTCAACGTGTTCACCATGCACGAGGGCGATTCCGTCACGGCGGACTCGATACTCATCCGCGCCTACCAGTACCTGCTCTCCGACCCCGATGGAAACGGGAAGTCGGTTGCGAAAGAACTGAACGTGCGCGTCGTAAACATGAGCCTGGGAGGATACGGCGAGAAGGGCGTGGCGCTCGAGAGAGTCATCAATGCGGCGTACAGCCAGGGCATCCTCTCAGTGGCGGCGGGCGGCAACGGCGAGGTGGTCAACGGCATCCCGCAGGACACGACCGCACCTTCCTGGCCGTCCGACTACGACAAGGTGCTTTCGGTCGTGGCCATCGACTCGAACAACAAGCACCCCGACAAGTTCGATCACAACCAGTACAAAGACATCGCCGCTCCCGGCATCGATATACTGACCACGTCCTACAGAGGCGAAGAGTACGAGCGGGCGGATGGGACCTCTCTGGCGACCCCGATCGTCTCCGGAATCGCCGCGATGCTCTTCGCCCGGCATCCGTCGGCCACGCCCTCTGAGGTGCGCAGCGCCATGACCTCTTCGGCGATCGATCTGGGGGCCGAAGGCCGCGACGACTACTTCGGCTATGGGCGGGTCGACGCCAGGGGGGCTGTCGGGGCGCTCGATCGCATCATGCACGGCAAGTCGGTTTGGAAGCGCCTGTCCGGATCGACGGCGCTCGACACCATGAACGCGATCGTCGGCAACGGAGCCGGCTTCTCCGCGAAGGGCGGCACGGTCGTGATAGCCACGGTCGACGGCTATTGGGACGCGCTCAGCGCATCGGGCCTTGCAGGGTTGGCTAAAGCGCCCGTGCTCATGACGTCCGGAACGTCGCTTTCTCGCCAGACGAAGGCGCAGTTGCAGCGCCTGGCGCCGAAGAATGTGGTTATCTGCGGCGGAACAGGTTCGGTTTCGGGGACGGTCGAGAGCGATATCCAGAAGGCATGCGGCGTGAAGCCCGTCCGCTGCGCCGGGGCTTCGGCCACGGGGACCGCGTGCGATATCTTCAGGAAAGCCCCGGGCATCACGGGAGCGAAGTGGTCTGACACCGCGTTCATCGCGACGAACGACGGCTACTGGGATGCGTTGGCCATTGCGCCGTACGCCTATGCGAAACGCTGCCCCATCTTCCTGTCGGAGGGCTCGAAGTCCCTATCGAGCGAGACCATCAGGACCATGGTCTCGGGCGGTATCAAGAACGTGTATCTCGTGGGCGGCACGGGAACCCTGTCTGATTCGGTGAAGACGCAGCTTGCGAAAGCGGGCCTGACGGTGCGGGGACGCTTGCAAGGCCAGACGGCCATCGAGACGTCGCAGGCCGTCGCCGAATTCGCGCTCAAGAACGGCATGACCGCCAAGATGGTGGGCGTGGCCACGGTCAACGGCTACTGGGACGCGCTCTCGGGAGCGGCTCTCTGCGGGAAGAACAACGCGCCGCTCCTGCTGGTTTCCGACGAACAGTCCTCGACGATTGCCAAGTTCGTGCAGCCGCGCGCGGGCACCATCAAGACGGGCTTCGTGTTCGGCGGTGAAGGGACGGTGTCCAACGCGGTGCTCGACCGCTTGAGAGCGACGGTCAAGTAGCGGAGAGCGACGGTCAAGCAAGGAGCGGTCCGCTGTCGGTGGCGGCATCTTGCGTGCAGGCGCGTCTTGTCCCGCATGAGGGGCGGGACGCGCCTTTTTCTTCCGTCCGCGTTCGGCTCGCCCGCATGCGTCCGGCTGAGCCGGCCCGCACCCACGTGCACTCTCGGGAGGTCCTCGGATTCCGACGGGCGGCGGCGATGGGCGGCAGGAAACCGTGATCGTCGAGCCTTTGAGAGATCTTCGGATTCCGACGGGCGGCACCCGTAAGAGGCCGCCGTCCGTCGGCATTCTAGGCTTTATTGCGGAGAGCGGGGCAAACAGGCTTTTCGCAAGTCGTTGCATGAACGATAATATGAGGATTCTCGCCGCAAGCAACGAAGTGAGGTGCCCAATTCAATGGAGATCGTTTCCGATATCTACGGCTCGATGGCGTTCAACGAGCACGTCATGGCCGAACGGCTGCCTTCCGCGACCTATAAAAGCCTGATGAGGACAATCGACGAGGGGGCTCCGCTCGACCTCGAGGTCGCCAACGTCGTGGCTCACGTCATGAAGGAATGGGCCATCGAGAAGGGCGCGACCCATTACACGCACTGGTTCCAGCCGCTTTCGGGTATCACGTCCGAGAAGCACGACTGCTTCATCGATCCTACGGCCGACGGGCGCGCGCTCATGCACTTTTCGGGCAAAGAGCTCATCCAGGGCGAGCCGGACGCATCGAGCTTCCCTTCAGGCGGCCTGCGAGCCACGTTCGAAGCGCGCGGCTACACCACCTGGGACCCTACGAGCTACGCGTTCATCAAAGACGAAGTGCTCTGTATCCCCACGGCCTTCTGCTCGTACACCGGGGAGGCGCTTGACAAGAAAACCCCACTGCTGCGCTCGCTTGCAGCTATCGAGGAGCAGACGAACCGCGTACTCGCCCTGTTCGGGGAACCGCACCAGCGCGTGGTGGTCACGGTTGGCTGCGAGCAGGAGTACTTCCTCATCTCCGAGGCCGACTACAAGACCCGCCCCGACCTCATGATCACGAACCGCACGCTGTTCGGCTACGCGCCGTGCAAGGGCCAGGAGCTCGAGGAGCACTACTTCGGCGCCATTCGCCCCACGGTCAACGAGTTCATGAAGGAGCTCGACCACGAGCTCTGGGAGCTGGGGATTCCCGCGAAAACGAAGCATAACGAGGTGGCTCCCGCTCAGCACGAGCTCGCGCCCATCTTCGAGAACGCGAACCGGGCCATCGACCACAACCTGCTTACCATGGAGAAGATGCGCCTGCTCGCCTCGCACCACGGCCTGGTGTGCTTACAGCATGAGAAGCCGTTTGCGGGCATCAACGGCTCGGGCAAGCACGACAACTGGTCGCTGTCCGCAGGCGGCAAGAACCTGCTCGATCCGGGCGACAGCCCCATGGAGAACCTGCGCTTCCTCGTGTTCCTCGCGGCGGTGATCGAGGCGGTCGACGAATACCAGGAGCTTCTGCGCATGTCCGTGGCGAGTGCGGGCAACGACCATCGCCTCGGAGCGAACGAGGCCCCGCCGGCCATCGTTTCCATCTTCCTGGGAACCGAGCTGTCGGCCATCGTAGATGCCCTGGTCAACGATACGGAGTCGGAGTACGCCAGCGCCGAGAAGGTGGCTATGGACCTCGGCGTGGCCGTGCTCCCGAGCTTTTTGAAGGACAACACCGACCGTAACCGTACGAGCCCCTTCGCGTTCACGGGCAACAAGTTCGAGTTCCGCATGCCGGGTTCGAGCGTGAACCTGTCGGATGCGAACACCATTCTCGACACGGCCGTCGCCAAGAGCCTGTCGCGTTTCGCTGACGCCCTGGAGGGGACCGCAGGCGAGGAGTTCGAGAAGCGCGCCGTCGCCTTCGTGAAACAGTCGCTGCGCGACCACAAGCGCATCATCTTCGACGGTAACGGCTATGCTGACGAATGGGAGGTCGAGGCGGCCCGTCGTGGCCTGGCAAATCACCGCACCACAGCCGATGCGCTTCCGTGTTTCGTCAGCCAGAAGAGCATCGATTTGTTCGCCGAGTTCAATGTCCTCTCTGAAACCGAGGTGCGCAGCCGCTACGAGGTGAAGCTCGAAAAATACAACAAGCTGATCAACATTGAGATCCGCACCATGAAGCGCATGGTGCGCCGCGAGTACCTGCCCGCCATCAACGCCTTCGCGGGCAAAGTGGCCAACGGCATTTCGGCTGTGAGACGCGTGGACGCCGGCTTGGACTGCGAACGTCAGGAACTGCTGCTGAAGAAACTGCTGACCGGCGTTCGCGAAATCGACCTGCTGCAAGAGCGCCTCGATGCGATGCACGAGGCGGCTCTGGCCCTGGCCGACGAGCAGGAGCGAGCGAACGAGTACGCTCATCGGGTGATTCCGGTGATGGACGCCCTGCGTGACGCCGTCGACAGCATGGAGGTCCTCGTAGGGGAGAAGCACTGGCCCGTGCCCTCGTACAACGAGATTTTGTTCTACGCGTAACAACGGCGGCGCGGCGCGGTTGCCAAGCGTGCCCGCACCGTCCGCGCTGCGGACCGATTCGAACGGAGGATACGCGCCGCATGTCCTGCGCCCGCGACGTATCGAAGCATGCCCGCAAACTCGCCAGGCCCGCTTTTTTGCGGGCCCTTGGTCTCGGCATGGCTTTTTCGACGTTCTTCAACGTGGTGCGCTTCTCGTTGGCTGAGGATTCTCTTTTGGGGTCGGCCGGGTTGTTCGGCCCCCATTTTCTGTTCGTGCTTGCGGTGGGGGCGTCTTTGGCTGTGGCCGGCTTCGGCTACGCGACCGTCGTCCGTGCGCGCATGCGGAGCGGCGAGGCGGTGTCTGCGGCGTTCGAGACCGTGATTGCCGCTCCGGGCATGGTATTGGGGACTTTGGGCCTTGCGTGCTTGGGGCTGCTCATAACGTTGCAGTTCGTTCCCGACGGCTTGGCCGTCGTCGCGGGAGCACTGTTCGGCTCGGGATGCGCGCTGCTGTTCACCGCATGGGCCGAAGAGGTGGTGCGCGAAGCGGGGGACAGCCTGTTTTCGAGCGGGGTGGCGGGCGCTCTCGTGTGCATGCTGCTCTGCTGCGCCGGCGTGCTGCTTCCCGCACGCGTTGCCTTCGGGCTCGATGCGCTCGCGTACCTGGCGAGTTGCGCGCTGCTGCTGCGAATGCGTTTTGCTTCGCCCGCCCCTTCCCCGACCGGTGACGATGCGCAAAGGCTCGCCGACGCCCTGCCTCTCCTGCGCCGATCGCTGTGGATGCCCTTCACGGGAGCCGTGATCGTTGCGTTCATCTTCGGGCTTACGTGGAGCCCCGTTCTGTCGGGTATGCATGGCGCGAGTTCCAACCAAGGGGAATGGGTGCCGCTGCTCGGCGCGACGGCTCTGCTCGCCGTCGCCTGCGCGCTTCTGATGCGCTTCGGCGAGGAGCGGGTTGCACGCGCCTTCGAGTCGGTCGCTCATCCGCTCGCCGTAGCGGTCTTGCTGGTCATGCCGTCGGTCTCTCCCGAAGTCGGCGTAGCGAAAGGGTTCGCCGAGACGCTCGCCTATACGAGCTTCACGATCATCGTGCTGAGCCTGTGGTACGCGGTGGCGACGGCATCGAAGCGCCAAGGGGTGCCTATCGCGTACCTGTTCGCGGTGTGCGTTTTTGCGCTGGCGGCCGCGTTCGTGACGGGTTTTCTGGCCATTGCGGCAATCGGGCTCGCCGGACGGGTGCTTTGCCTGGTCATTTTAGCGCTGTACCTGGCTGTCATGGTGAGCGCTTTCGCGTTGAGGAGCCGAGGGAGCACCTTGGGCGCTCCTGTCGGATCGCAGGGTTGTTCGAGTGCGGATGAACCTGGTGCACAGCTTGCGGCGAACGCAGGCGGTTCGCATGGGGTGCCCGATTATTCTGAGGCGTCCGATATCCCCGACGATGCGCGCACCTACATCGTTCGGCGCTGCGAGCAGCTCGCCCGCGAGGGCGGCCTTTCGCCGCGCGAGCACGAGGTGCTGCGCTATCTCGCGCGCGGCTTCAACCCCGTCTACATTGCGGAGCATCTGTACATCTCCGAGAACACGGTGCGTACCCATGTGCGTCGCATCTACTCGAAGCTTCAGGTGGGCAGCCGTGAAGAGTTGATCGTGCTCGTGGACGAGCCCCTTGCAGTCGCCTCAGGCGACGAGGTTGTTGGGGACTGAAGAGCAGGGGCCGATGCCGAAGCCAGGGCCGATGCCGAACGAAGTCGATGTGTGCATGGGATACCCTCGACGGTGTTTTAGCCTACGGCGTGAACGAACGGGACGCGTTTCGCCTTCTAGAGAATTCCATTCATCTGAACAGGACATTCGAGCGGCTCATCAATTTCCGTGACAAGGCTGATTCCCGGCAAACTCCAAGAATGACCTATTCCAGCGATACCTAGCTTTGCTGAAGGGGCGTAGCATCCGAAAGGTTAACGGCGGCAGCGGGTGCTCGCGCTCGCGCTGTCGCAGCGGCTGCGGGCAAGGGCCTCGCAACCGAAGGGTGCGATTAGAAAGAAGGAGATAGCATGGGGAACGGTATTTCGCGTCGCGATCTGTTCAAGTTCGGCGGTGTGGCCGCCGTGGGAGCCGTCGGTGCCGGTGCGCTGGCGAGCTGCGCGCCTAAGAGTACGAGCGAGTCTTCTGCTGCGGTCGAAACTGCGGCGCAGGCAAGCGCCCTTACAGGCTACTGCTGCCCGAGCGACTGGTTGGGAGCCGCCCCCGAAGTGGGCCAGGCGACCAAGACCTACGACTGCGACATCCTCGTGGCCGGCAGCGGTCATGCGGGCATCCAGGCCGCGCTCGCGGCTGCCGAGGGCGGTGCCAAGGTCATCGTCATCGATGTGGTGACCGAGGAGAACCGCAAGGTCAAGGGCGAGGACATCGGACATGTGAACTCCCAGTGGCTCATCGACCAGGGATTCGGTCCCTACGATGTAGGCGAGGTGACCGCCGAATTTGCGAAGCGCACGAGCGGTCGCGTGAACGTCGAAATCCTGCGTAAGTTCGTGGCGAACTCCGGCGAGATGTTCGATCATACGGTCGGCCTTATCACGTGGCCGAACGACCGCATCAAGGTGACGAAGACCGCCGACCCTTCCGTTTCGCCGCTCGATCCGAGCCAGTGCATCGTGCAGGTGCCCGGCATTGCGGCCGACGGCCCGGTCGAGTACCCCATGGTGCGCGGCGACTACAAGTCCTGGGCTGCGGTTGCCCAGTTCATGGGCCCCATCCAGCACGAGCCCCAGCAGGGCGTCGCGGCATTCTCGCGCCTCGACGAGGTGCAGCAGTTCGCCATCCTCGCGGCTCAGGACCTTGGTGCCGAATGGCACTACGAGACCACGGCGGTAAAACTCGTGCAGGCAAGCGCGGGCGGCAAGGTGACCGGCCTTATCGCCAAGACCAACGCGGGCGATATCGTGCAGTACAACACGAAGATCGGTGTCATCCTCTGCACGGGCGACTATGCGGCCAATGGCGAGATGGTGTGGAACCTCAACACCGAAGTGTCCGAGTGGGCGGCCCGCGCCGGTCAGACGGCCGACGACGTGGTGGGCTTTTCCACTTCCGACGGCACGGGCCACAAGATGGCCTGCTGGGCGGGCGGTATGATGGAGCCTTCCCCGCGTGCCGTCATGACCATGGGCGGCGGTGGCGGCGGTCCTTGGGGCACGAGCCCGTACCTGTGGGTCAACGCCAACGGCAAGCGCTTCATGAACGAGGCGCAGACCATCAACGCGTGGCCGATGACGCTGCGTCAGCCCGCCGGCCCGGTTGCCACCATCACCGATGCGGACTGGTACGAGACCATGAAGAACGCCTCGCTCGACCACGGCGCACCGAACTACGGACGCCCGGTCTACTATGAGGAGCTTATCGAGGACATGAACAACGTCCCGGTGGGAGGAAAGGACGGCGGCCAGTGCCGCACCTGCACCATTGCCGAGCGCATGGCCTCCACGGTGTTCGCGGCCAACACGCTCGAGGAGCTGTGCGACCTCATCGGCTACACGGGAGATGCCAAGAAGAACCTCATGGCTACCGTCGAGGCGTACAACGAGCTGTGCGAGGCGGGCTCCGATACCCAGTACGGCAAGGACGCCATCTTCATGCGCGCCATTAAGACGCCTCCGTTCTACGCATCGCTTTCGCAGAACGGACGTACCGCGAACGCGGGCCTCGTGACCCTTGCGGGCGTCGAGTGCAGCGACGATCTGGAAGTCCTCAATGCCGAAACCCACGAGCCCATCGGAGGCCTCTGGGCTGCGGGCAACTGCCTGGGCGGCCGTTACGGGTCGGGCTACGCCACGCCGTTCGCCGGCAACTCCATCGGCATGGCGATGACCCATGGGCGCGTTGCGGGTAAGCTCGCGACGGGTCAGGCTGTTCTGTAGCACGGCGGTTGCAACAGGCGCTCGGCAAGAAGGTCCTGTTCTTGCCGAGCGCGAAGCGACGGAGGCAGGGGAGGTTCGCCCTTCCCCTGCCGTTCTGTCGGCATCGGGCGAGTCCTCCTCCGCCTGCGCTGCGCGGTTCCGCCTGATCTGTCGGCCTGGGCGAACCAAGAATCCTTCATCAGGCTTCGAATGGGCATCTCCCCTTTTTTACGGGATGCCCCTGCAGGGTCTTGCAGGCAAATTCCCAGTTTGCTAGGGATTCGCGAACCCCCTTTGTTCTCTAGGATTTTTCTACCGCTTGAAGGCGGATGGAAAATTCTCGGCATAAGGAGGGTTCACGATGAATCTCGACGGGGTAAGCAGGCGCAATTTCATGAAGGCGGCTGCGCTGGGCGCGGTCTCCGTTTCCGTGGCGGGCGGTCTTGCAGCATGCGGAGCGCAGAAGTCGGAATCGCCGCAATCGACGAGCGGGGCTTCCTGGGATGAGGAATTCGACGTTATCGTGTGCGGGGGCGGCGGAGCCGGGCTCGTTGCCGCGTACTCGGCGCTTGAGAACGGTGCCGAAAAAGTCGTCGTCCTCGAGAAGGCCTCCCAATGCGGTGGCACGACGGCCATCAACCTGGGCAATATCATGGCTGCGGGGACGTCGCTGCAGAAAGAGGCCGGCATCGTCGACGACACGGGCGAAGCGATGGCGAAATGGTGGATTGCCGAAGGCGAGGGCACGGTTGACGAGGCCCTCGTGAAAAGCCTCGCCACCGCGTCGGCCAAGAATCTCGAATGGCTTGCCGACAACTTCGGTATCACGTACACGAACCTGTACGGTGCTTACGGCACTCCCTACCTCGACAAGACGATGCTCAAGGACCGTATCCACGTTATCACGGATGCAAGCGACAAGACCAAGGTCGGCGGCGTGGTGTGGACCACGAACGTGCTGGCGGCCTTCAAGGACAAGAGAGGGCAAGTCAAGACGAACTCCGAGGTGACCGAACTTATTGTCGAGGACGGTCGGGTCGTTGGCGTCGCATGCGGCGACAAAAAGCGTTACAAAGCCGCCAAAGGGGTCGTCCTCGCCGCTGCCGGCGTCGACCGCGGCGAGGACCTTGCCGCGTCCTACCTGCCGCAGCAGCTGGCCGATATCAAGCGTGGAGGGCTGTTCGTTCCCGAAACGAATACGGGCGACGGAATCCGCATGGGTTTGAAGGCGGGAGCAAGAGGGGCGTTTTATACGAGCGTTAACCTGTTCTTCGAGACGCTCTACTTCGCCGCGAACTCGAGTCCCGAAATCCCCTCGATTCTGGTGAACCAACGCGGCGCTCGCTTCATGCGCGAGGACACGACGTACGGTTATTACGGCCGGGTCGCATACGAGGAGGCGGCCAAGTTCGGTGGCGCCGATGGGGCAACGTGGATGATCCTCGATAATCAGATGACCTCTTCTTCGCAGGGGGCCTGGAGCGATGTCGCCGAGGGTGGGGCTGCTGCTCGAGGCAAAGCGCTCGAATCCGGCGCGCTCGTGCAGGCGGATACGCTCGAGGAGCTTGCTGCCGCGATAGGAGCGGATGCTTCTGTTCTGGCCTCTACGGTCGAAAAGTGGAACGAGGATGCGCGGGCGGGGACCGACACGCTTTTCGGCCGCGAAAAGCAACTGGGCGAGCTGAGCCGACCGCCGTACTTTGCGTGGAGAACTGCGGGCACGAACATCGGCGCGGTGGGCGGTCTCGTAATCGACGAGCATGCCGCCGTGCTCGGACAGGACGGAAAGGCGATTCCAGGTCTTTATGCTGCGGGCGCGAACAGCGCAGGTTGGCTGGGACGTACCTACCCGGGCTCCGGGGCGTTTCTCGCCGGCTGCTTGCACTGGGGCCGCGAAGCCGGAAAATCGGCTGCGAGCGCATAAACTGCGAAGCCGGAAAGTCGGCTGCGAGCGCATAAACCTTCGGCAGCATGTTGAACGAAATGTCCGTCACCTGGCGTTTCGAAACCCATCATCGGTTTCCGTGAGAGGGTGATTTCCCCCGATTGGGCAAAATCACCCCATTTCGGTGATGTCCTGCGCTCCGAAAGGAGCGTACTATTGCTTCATGGAAGGGGCGATGTCGAGCATTCGATTCCTCGTCGGCCGCACCGATGCCCTAGGCTCGGAGAGGCCTCGAGGAGAAGCGCTCGGGTGGGCTTGCGCTTGCCTGTTCGTCGGCGATTCTAAGAGGCTCAACGGTAGTTCATGGGCGTGTTGCGGGGAAGCTGGCAACGACCTATGAAGTTCTGTAGAATGGCAGGCGGTTGGCACTCGGAACGTCGGGGTGCCGGCCGCCTTGCGGGCGTATCGGAGAGAGAGCGCCCGGTTGCCGAAGTAAGCAGCGATAACGAAGGAGTGGTCAATGGACGAGAACCTCAACAAAGAAGCCGAGAAGGGGGCTGAGCAGGCTCCCGCGAAAAAGAAGAGCAAGAAGAACCGTCTGGTGATCACCGGCGTCGTCGTTGCTGTTCTGGTCGTTCTCGGCGCGGGCTTCTGGGTGTGGCACGAGCAGCCTTCGTTCTGCAACGCTATCTGCCATACGCCTATGGACCCGTACTACGACACGTACGCCTCCGGCGAGGTCGACCGCAACGGCAATGCTGTGGCGAATCCGGTCGGCATGCTGGCGTACGCGCATGCGAACTATTCGAAGGACGGTACCGAGGTTTCGCACGGCTCCGGCATGACGTGCATGAGCTGCCACATTCCCACCATCGGTGAACAGGTGAGCGAGGCCACGGCGTGGATTTCGGGCAACTACGTCTACCCGCTTGAGGAGAAGACGCTCGACGATTTGGTCGCGGCCCGCGGTCTGAGCGACAGCACCGAGTTCTGCATGAACGACGCCTGTCACTCCGACCTGCGTGACAAGACCGCGTTCGTCCAGGCTACGGCCGAACTGAGCGAGGGGCGCAACCCGCACTCCATGCCGCATGGCACCGTTGCCTGCACGGACTGCCACAATGCTCATACGGTGTCGGTGAACGCCTGCTCGCAGTGCCATAACGACTCTCCGCTGCCAGAGGGCTGGCTGAGCACCCAGGACTACAAGAAGGTCCAGAGCTCGACCGCGAAGGCGTAAACCCGCCCCATCGTCGGGTTCGTTTCGAAGGCCGGGACCGCGCAAGCGGCCCGGCTTTTTGCTGTGGGGGCCGCTGCTGCGCGACGGTGGATTGTCGGGCTTCCTGGGAGCGCTCTGCGTCTTTCGGTATCGCCGCGCACGCGTCGGTGTCCCGTACGGGCCTCTGAGCGCGAAGCGCCCTACTCGTTGACGAGTTGGATGAGTTCTTCCTTCGACCTCACGCCGAGCTTACGGTAGATGTTGCGTGCGTGGGTATATGCGGTGTTTTCAGAGATGACCAGCGTTTTTGCAACGAAGGCCGACGTGTGCCCCCGTCCGAGATAGGCTACGATCTCGCGCTCGCGGGGGGAGAGCTTGTAGGTGGCCGCCAGTTCATCGCAGCGCGCCTCGACGACATCGGTCGGAGCGGGGTCCGCCTCTGCGATGGCCGCACTTGTCTCGCTGCCTGCGACGGTCGCGTCTTTTGCGGACCGGTCGCCCAAACCGGTGCGCGCATGCTTGAGTATGGGCGTAAGGAGCAGATAGGCGCAGTACAGCGCTACAATGAACGGCAGGGCGGCGTGCTCGGACGCGCTTTCCGACAGCCCTGACCCGAAGGCGAGGCCGGCGAGCGTGAGCGCAACGAACGCGAACACGAGCGCGGCGAACACGAGGTCGGTCGGGAACTCGCCCGAATGCGCGCTTCCGATACCGAGCGCGAGAGCCAAAAGCGCAGCCATGCTGAAAAAGACGTAGATGCCGATCAGCAGCATGCCGGAGGTCTTCAGCCACGGTAAGGGGAAGGCGATGAGCAGCATGATAGTCACGGCGGCGATGGGCAGCAGCGTTTCGTAGAGGAAGTGGATAAGGGGCTGCTTGGGCTTCAGCAGGCAGACAGGCAAAAGCGCTGCGGAGGCCATGAGCGTTCCGAGCACTTCTGCGTGCACGAGACCGAACACCTTGATCGGGGACACGCCCATGAAGAACGCGAACAGGGCCATGCCGATAAGCGCCGGCATGAGAACCGAGCTGAATCGCACGACCAGGCCCTTCGGATTGATCGGCTCGACATCGGCGGCGGAAGGCTCCTGGGATGATTCCGGTCGCTGCCGGGCTCGGTGCAGCGCCGGGAAACCTGCGCCGGAGACGAGCATGAGCCCGTCGATGATGATGAGGGGGGCCGCGGGCAGAAACGAGAGCGCCCAGTTGATAAGCGCGCACGTTCCGAACAGCAGGCATACCGCAAGGAGGGCCTGCCTCACGTCGTAGCGGGCGAAGTAGCGTCCCCACTCGATCAGCAGGAAGGCGCAGCAGGCTCCGCTTGCGAACCCAGCGGCCTGCGCCCCTGCGGCAGTGCGCGCGACGACTTCGGTCACCATGCCGTAGAAGGCCAAAAGCGAAACGACGTAGATCGCGGCTACGGATGCCGCGATCGCGCAGGTCCGCTCGATGAAACGGGCTGCGGTCCCGCTGCGGGACCCCGCCCCTCCGAGAACCCCGCCTTTGATGCGCGCGAGCACGACGACAATGAACGCGCCCGAGACGAGGGCGACGCCCGTCAGCATGGCCAGCACGAAATGACCCACGAACGCGGCGTCCTCTGCGAGCGCAGTGAGGGGCATCATGTTCGGGGAGTACAGGGGCATCGTCGCGAAAAAGGCTATGCAGGCGAAGATGCCGAAATCTATCGGCCCGCGCGCGCGGGCTGCCGAGGTTTCATCCATGGGGGTATTGTAGGGGGCTTTTCCTCTCGGGACAAGGCGGTTTCGATGCGATACTTAATTTCCGGGAGGG
>CAUVMU010000004.1:0-16940 GCA_963552775.1 uncultured Eggerthellaceae bacterium
GGGTGCGGCGCCCGGCGCGCCCGAGGACGCCCCCGCGCCCGAAGCGTCCGCCGCGCCCGAAGCGCCCTTGACGCCCGCCGCGCCCGAGGATGCCCCCGCACTTCTGGCGGCGGCCCTTGCGCGCGCATATTCCTGCACGGTTGTGCTGAAAGGCCCCGACACGTTCGTGTCGGACGGCTCGCGCACGGCGGCCATGCGGGAGGGCACGGCCGCGCTCGCCAAGGCGGGTACGGGCGATGTGCTTGCGGGCATGATATCGTCGCTGCTCGCGCAAGGAATCGCTCCGTTTGAAGCCTCGTGTACAGGCGCGCTCCTGCATGCGCGGGCGGGCGGGGCTGCCGAGGAGCGTTTTACGAGTCGGGGCGTGCGCGCCGAAGATGTGATCGAGGGGATTCCCGCAGCGTTGCGGACGTTAGAGCGCGCGGGACGAGACGAATAGGACGGAGCGGTTATGAGTCGGGAACAACACGAACGCGAGGTCGCTCAACATGTAGCTGAGGTGCAGGGCGCAGCCGAGTCGCCCGCGCCGGGAGCGCGGCGGGCAGCCGAGTCGCCCGCGCCAGGAGCGCAGAGCGCAACTCCGAGTCTGTCCGACAAGGACGGGCAACTGTACGAAACCGATGAGGTTGCGCTGCGTATCGAGGCGCTTCGCCGCGAGGTCGAGCATCATACGTATTTGTACTACGCCAAGGACGCCCCCGAGATATCCGACGCTGCGTTCGACTCGCTCATGCGCGAGTTGCGCGAGCTTGAGGCCGCCCATCCTGACCTTATCGACCCGTCCTCTCCCACCCAGCGTGTGGGGGGCTACGTAGGCGAGCAGTTCGCTCCCGTCCGCCACGAGCGGCGCATGTACTCGCTCGACAACGCCATGT
The DNA here is from genome assembly GCA_963552775.1 of uncultured Eggerthellaceae bacterium. Taxonomy (GTDB): domain Bacteria; phylum Actinomycetota; class Coriobacteriia; order Coriobacteriales; family Eggerthellaceae; genus CAUVMU01. The sequence continues at coordinate 876 of CAUVMU010000004.1, forward strand.
CGCTCGAAGAGCTCGACGCGTGGATGGACCGCGTTGAGGAGTTCTTCGGTGAGCTTCCCGAACTGACCTGCGAGCTGAAGATCGACGGGTCGGGCATTGCGCTGACGTACGACGAGGGTCGGCTTGTGCGCGCGGCCACGCGCGGCGACGGTACGACGGGCGAAGACGTGACGGTGAACATCCGCACCATCAAAGACGTTCCTCTGCGCCTTGCCGAGATCGGGCTGGCAGGTATTGCGCGCGACGGATCGGTCGAGCTGCGCGGCGAGGTGTACATGCCCAAGGCGAGCTTCGAATCGCTCAACGCAGCCGCTGAAGCGAACGGGCGGCAGGCCTTCGCGAACCCGCGCAACGCGGCGGCGGGCAGCCTGCGTCAGAAGGAGGCCAAGATCACAGCGGGACGCGATCTGTCCACGTTCATCTACGCGGTCGCCGACGAGGGGGCGCTTGCGGCGACGGGCCAGTTCGAGCTTTTGGAATGGCTGCGTGCGGCGGGCTTTCACGTGAATCCCGATGTCGAGCGCGTCTCCACGCGCGCAGCCGTGCGCACGTTCTGCGAGCGCGCTCTCGAACGTCGCAGCGTGCTGCCCTACGAGATCGATGGTGCGGTGGTGAAGGTCGACTCCTTCGCACGCCAGGTGGCCATGGGGTACACGTCGCGCGCTCCGCGCTGGGCCATAGCCTACAAGTTCCCGCCCGAGGAGAAGACTACGGTGCTGCGCGATATAACGGTGCAGGTAGGGCGCACGGGAGCGCTCACACCCGTAGCCGAGCTCGATCCGGTGACGGTAGCTGGCTCGACGGTTGCCCGCGCCACGCTGCACAACGAGGACGAGGTGCGCCGCAAGGACGTGCGCATCGGCGACACGGTCATCGTGCGCAAGGCGGGCGACGTCATTCCCGAAATCTTGGGCCCGGTGCTCTCGCTGCGCCCGGCCGATGCGGTTGAATGGAGCATGCCCGAGCGCTGCCCGAGCTGCGCGAGCCCGGTCATCCGCGAGGAAGGTGAGGTGGCGTGTCGGTGCATTTCCATCGATTGTCCCGCTCAGGCGCTCGAGCGACTCGTGCACTGGGCGAGCCGGGGCGCGCTTGACATCGATGGCATGGGGGAGGAAATCGTCGGGCGCCTCGTGGAATCGGGCCGTCTGTCCGATGTGGCCGATTACTACACGCTCGACGAAGATGAGCTCGCGTTGCTCGATATGGGTCGCCTGAACAAGGAGGGCGAGTCCATCCGCCTCGGGCATACGGTCGCGCGCAAGCTCGTGGCGGCCATCGAGGCGAGCAAGGGGAGGCCCTTCGCGCGCGTTCTGTTCGGCTTGGGTATCCGCCATGTGGGCAAGACCACGGCCGAGGCGCTCGTGTCCTGCTATCCCACGATTGACGGGTTGTTGGAGGCAAGTGAGGAGAGCCTGGGGGCCATCGAGGGCGTGGGGCCTAAGATTGCGCGCAGCGTGTACGTGTTCCTGCGCACGCCTGACAACGCCGCGGTCATTGAACGGCTGCGCAAGCTCGGGGTGAACCTGGTCGACGAGCCCGACGCCCGTACCGAGCAGCTTCCCCAGACGCTGTCGGGGCTGACGTTCGTGCTCACGGGCGCGCTCGTGCAAAGCGGCATGACGCGCGACGATGCGGGGGCGGCTCTCAAAGCGCGCGGCGCAAAGGTGTCGGGCAGCGTTTCGAAGAAGACGAGCTTCGTGGTGGCCGGGGAGGCTGCGGGGTCGAAGTACGACAAGGCCGTCGCGCTCGGCGTCCCCGTGCTCGATGAGGCCCAGCTGCTGGCTGTGCTCGAAACGGGGGAGATTCCTTCCGGGGGCGCGGCGCCGGCGTAGGGCTTTGCTTTTCGCAGGGGGCCTCCTGCACGGTGCAGGCCCCGTGCGAATTCGGCGGCGTCTTCTCCTGGGGTCCCGCCCATGCGACACGGAAAACAATGCATCACGCGCGAACAGAAGGGCATCGGTCGGGTCCCGCCCATGCGACACGGAAAACGAGTTTGCGTTCACGGCGACCTTCAACGAGAACGCAGGCAACCCGGCAGCCTCGGATATGCGCCATGGAGAACCGACCCAGGTTCACGGCGACTTTCAACGAGAACGCAGGCAAGCCCCGTAGTCCCGCCCGACCGACGTAGAAAAGTTTGCGCAGGTGAACGGTCGAATGGATGTGTCGGCTTTCGCTGGCAAACGAGTGGTCTTCACCGACGACGAATGCTGATCGCGTATATTTTCGTTGACGGCTAATTCCGAGGCGAATATGATGAATCAATACTCGAAAGGGCGCTTCCGTGGGGCGTTCGCGCGCGTCTTCTCGAGATGACAGGATATTCCAAGGGAAGGAAAACCATGAAGAAGCATTACCAAGCACTGATGGCGGTGGCGTGCGCGCTCGCTCTCGCGGGTGCGTTCGCTCTCGTCGGCTGCTCGTCGGGCAGCTCGTCATCCACTTCGACGACGAAGGAATCCGAGCCCGTCGCAGCCGAGTCCGTCAAGCTGCAGGTCTTCGCGGCGAACTCGCTCGAAAAGGCCCTGCCCGAGGTTCAGAAGCTCTACACCGAAAAGACCGGCGTGACGTTCTCCGACACGCAGTTCAAGGCATCCGGCGACCTGGTCTCCCAGCTCCAGGCTGATTCCACCGCTGCCGACGTGTTGATCACGGCCTCGACCGCGACCATGGACACGGCCGTTAAGAACTCGTCGATCGACGAGTCCACGCGTGCCGACATGTTCGTGAACGACCTCGTGCTGTGCGCGGCCAAGTCGAGCGGCATCACCGTGACCTCCACCGAGGACCTCGCGACCGACGCCATCGCCTCCTTCGCGCTCGGCGAGCCGAACATCGTTCCCGCCGGCAAGTACGCCGTGCAGTCCCTCGAGAAGGCGGGTCTGTGCACCACCGAGACCGCTTCCGACGGCACCATCACCGTCACCTGGGCCGACTCCGTGGTCGACAAGGTGAACGCCGGCGCCGACAAGGTGGGCACCGTTGCCAAGTACGTTTCCCAGGGCACTGCCCAGGTCGGGTTCGTGTATTCCTCCGACATCTACCGCTATGACGGCATCGAGGCAATCTTCGCGCTTCCCGCCGACTCCCACAAGGCCATCAAGTACCCCGGCGCCGTCTGCAAGGACTCGGCGAACGCCGAGGCTGCGGCCGACTTCCTGAACTTCTGCATGACCGATCCTGCGGCTCAGAAGGTCTTCTCCGAGTACGGCTTCGAGCTGGCCAGCTAACAGCGCGGCTCTGTGGTCCGAAGCGCGGCTCTGCGGCCCGAATTTCAGGTTGCATGGGGTCGAATGAACGGGGCGAGCGCCGGTTGCAACTGCGCCGGCGCTCGCTGTATGGAGAGGTTAGGGCTCGGTCGGAGCGATTCCGCTCGAGCTCTGGTTTCTTTTGGAGAAAGTGCAGGCAATGACCCGAACGCAAAACGCGCCCTTGCGCTTGAGAGCGCAAAGGCGCGCGGTGGGAACAAGAGAAGGACAAATCCTTCGCGCAGGCCGTATGGTGGTTCTCGCGCTGATGCTCGCCTTCGCGTGCGTCGTCGTCGTGCCGCAGGCGAGTGCGGTCGAGGTCGTTGCGGCGTCAGGCGAGGTCGTGCCCGCGGCGCTTACGGGGGCCGAGGCCGATGGGACGGTCTCGGTATCGAAGGACGCCGACGCGGCCACGCTTCAGAACTGCGATTTCGGCATCAGCGGATTCTCACGCCAGAACAAGGGGACGAACCGCGCGGTCGAGGACGTGTACTACGGCTGCCGCTATCCCATGGCCGACCCGCAGGGTTTTTCCGCCATCGTTGCGGACGGTTACATGATCGTGTACGTGTCGCCGACGGCTGAGGAGGAGCTTGGCATCGATATCGCCGATGCGCGCTTCCAGAGCGATTTCCTTACGCTGCTTGAAGCGCTCGACGAGGAGGCGTCGCGCGGAGGCCAGACGTTCTCGAAGCTGGAGCCGACCGTGTACTTCACGGACGAGGCGAGTGTTTCGGTGGGTGACTACACGTACCGCTTCGGCGTGGAGATAGAGAGCGGCTACCGGTACGCTACGTCGACGCTTGCAGGGTCCGAGGACGGCAGCGGCGGCGGTCTGTACGCCGAGTCCGGGTCGTTGACTGCGGCGAGCGACACGGTGGTCGTGGAACGTGCCGAGGGCTTGGCGGCACTCGGCGAGTTCTTCGCGAACCTCGATTGGAGCCCGCTCTGGGTGTCGCTGCGCACGACGGGCGCGGCCATTCTCATCATCTTCATTCTGGGGCTTCTGGCAGCATGGGGCACGGTGCGCGTCTCCGACCGCTGGAAGGGCATATTCGACACGGTGTTCACGGTTCCCATGGTGCTGCCGCCGACGGTGTGCGGTTTCCTTTTGCTCGTGCTGTTCGGGAATTCCACACCGACGGGCCGTTGGTTCATCAAGCACGGCATCGATATCGTGTTCACATGGGAGGCCGCCGTCATCGCCTGCGTGGTGGTGGGCTTCCCGCTCATGTACCGTACGGCACGCGGTGCCTTCGAGAACCTCGATGCGTCCATGCTCGATGCGGCGCGCACGCTCGGCTGGAGCGAGAAGCGGATCTTCGGGCGGCTTATGCTGCCTTTGGCCTGGCCTTCCATTGCGGCGGGTACCGTGCTCGCGTTCGCGCGCGCCATGGGCGAGTTCGGCTGCACGCTGTTCTTCGCCGGCAACTACGCGGGCGTGACGAAGACCATTCCCATCGCCATCTACTTCGACTGGATGGGCGGCCAGACCGACGTGGCCATATTCTGGGTTATCGTCGTGGTGCTGCTGTCGTTTCTGGTCATCCTGTTCATCAACGTGTACTCATCGCGCACGCAGCGTTACAAGAGAAGGCTGGGTGACGAATGAGTCTGCAGGTCGACATCAAGAAGAAGCTCGCCTCGTTCACGCTCGAAGTGTCGCTTGACGGCGAGAGCGAGACCATCGGCTTTTTGGGGGAGAGCGGCTGCGGCAAGTCCATGACCATGCGCTGCATCGCGGGAATCGAAGTGCCCGACGAGGGGCGTATCGTGGTCAACGGGCGCGTCTACTACGATTCCGCCGCGCGCGTGAACCTGTCGCCCCAGCAGCGCAAGACCGCGCTGCTGTTCCAGAACTACATGCTGTTCCCCCACATGACGGTTGCGGAGAACATCGCGGCGGGTATCGACCGTGCAGTGCCGAAAGCCGAGCGTCGTGCGCTCGTGGAGGCCGAGCTCGACCGCTTCGGGCTGAAGAGCTTCGGCAAGCGCTATCCGCTGCAGCTTTCGGGCGGTCAGCAGCAGCGTGTGGCGCTCGCGCGCATGCTGGCGGCGCGCCCCGACATCCTTATGCTCGACGAGCCGTTCTCGGCGCTCGACGCGCATCTGAAGGGCGTGCTCGAGCACAACCTTATGAACCTGTTCGATGCGTTTGACGGCACGATTTTGTACGTGAGCCACGATATCGACGAAGCGGTCCGTTTCTGCGACCGTATCGCGGTGGTCGATGCCGGACGCATCATGGAGATGAACACGGCCGACGGCGTGGTGAACCGCCCGCAGTCCGAGGCGGGGCTGAAGCTTTCGGGATGTAAGAACGTTACCGAGGTCGAACGCGTGGGAGACCGCGAGCTGCGCTTGCCGCGTTGGGGTGTGTCGGTTGCGACGAGGAACGTGGTTTCTGAACAGGTGAAAAGTCTGGGAATCCGTGCGTTCTACCTGGAGCGCGCCGAAGGTCCGGGCGAGAACACGTTCCGCATGCGGGTCGACCGCGTAAGCGATTCGCGGTTCGAGCGTACGGCGCTGCTCAGTTTCCTCGACCGCGACGAGAGCGCCTACCCCACGGTATCGTTCGAGGAGAACGAGATGAAGTTCCTCAAGCAGCGTTTATCCTGGCGCGTGGACAAGCTTATGGTGAGCGCCGAAGAGCTTCCCGAGCGTGGCGATGAGGTGTGGATTCACTTCCCCGAAGAGAGAATCTACCTGGTTGATCGGTAGGGGGTCTCAGGAAAGTTCCCCTTGATTGCTCGATTGGGCGAGATCCATAAGCTCTTGCTGGGAGTGCACGTTGCATTTACTGAAGATGTTGCGCGCGTGAGCGTGGACGGTGTTCAGCGATATGACGAGTTCGTCCCTGATATAGGGGCGACTGCGGCCTGCGATGAGGTAGGCTGTGATCTCGGTTTCCCGCTCGGTAAGGTCGTAGCGACTCTGCAATGCTCTCGCCTGCTGCTCCATCAAGAACTGAAGTTTGTCGAACGGGTTCTCCCGCCCAGGGCCCGTATCCTTTTCTAGGAGACTCTCTGCGTCCGCCGCCTGCCGCCCGGCTGCGCCCGCCGCCTGCCGCCCGGCCCCGTGTGCCGCTCGCTGTCTCGCTTCGACTTCGTCGGACGGGCAGGGTCCTCGGGTGTCCCGATTGAGGATCCAGCGGGGATTGAATCCCAAGATCATGGCGGCGCAGAGAACCGTTGCCATGATGATCAGGGAAATTGCCATGAGCGTATCCTGCGAAACGGAGGTCGCTGTCCGAATGCAGGCAGCGGTTCCGAAGAAGATACCCGCTCCCTGCGCAATGGCGAATCCCAGGAACATGGCGTCGGAAGAGACGTTCGAACGCTGCACGTGCTTCGGAGCGGCGACCCAGCAGCAAAGCTGCACTGCGAACATGCCGACGAAGTTGATCGTATAGGATGCAATGCGTACGGAAGGGTCGTCGTAATCGAAGGAGAGGAGACCGTAGCTGAACATGAAGAGCGGAAGCGCGCATCGAATCATGATCGTGAAGTTCGCAAGACGGGACATCTTGAGGAACGCAACGAAGGCGACAACGGCTATTAGGCACGATGTTGAAAAGGGGACCAGGTAGTGCCAAAAGCGGTCTCCGATGATGTCGGGGGTGGCAAGCGTCCTGAAATAGGCTATCTGAATCCACATCACCGCGATGAGAGCGAACAGGGACAGGGACTCCCTGAAAGTCCTGTCGAACGAAAGGGGTTTGCAGAGTGCCTGCACGGCATCGCGGGAAGGCTCGACGCGCGACGCTCTTTTTGCGAGAGCCATGGAGATAAGGGGAAAAATGCTGTCGATGATGAGCACGGGAACGCTCGAGACCTTGGTTACGAGCAGCAGCCAATAAGTCGCGAAGGTGATCACGAAGGCGAAGGGGACCATGAACTCGATGTGCTCCATATCGTAGCGGCTGAGTACCCGCCCCCACACGAGCATGAAGAGCAGCGTGGCTATTCCCGTGCAGACTCCAGCGATGAGGCGCATAAGGGGGAAGAGGGAGTTATCGTAATAGCCGATCCATATGGCGATGTTGCCGAGGACGGCCAGAACGCCGGCCGTCGTGCATATGAATGCGTTGGGTCGAAACCGTTTCCTGATGAGAACGAAGACGAGAAGAATCGCCGTTGCAGCCTCTGCGGCGCCTGTTACAAGCCAAATGCTTTCAAGGCCCCATTTCATAAAGGAATGAGTTACGAGGCCACAGCCGAACAGGGTGGTGTACGACCACGAGAAGAAGCAGGCAAGGCCAAGCGATGCCGCCATCGGATATGCTCGAATCGGCTTGGAAATAGAAGGCCCCCCTGCACGCGATGTTGACGCGACCTTTCAAAAATTGTACTCCGAACGAAAGTGCTTGTGGCGGGGATTCGACGCCCCTATTTCTCCGAGATTCATCCGAACTGGGACGATGGTAAAAAATAGTCATAACCTGATTAGATCTTTCCGGGGCCTTCTTTGAAGTTAACCGTATCCCGGGTATGCGTTTCGCCCTGTGCCCTGGTATGTTCGAAGCACCTTTGAACGGGGAGATCGGAGGAGGGGGATATGCAGGGAAATTTGATGAGCAGGCAAAGCTTCGTTCGAGGGCTCGGGATTCTAGGCGTTGCGAACGTGCTGAGCTCGGCGGGCGCGCCGAGGGCGCTTGCTGCTGACGCCGATTTTCCCGAGCTGAAGCAAGGGCAGCCTTCCGAGGCTTGCATCGACGTGGAAACGGGGGAGGTGACGATAAACAAGGACGTGATCGTTCGCTACAGCACCTGTCTGGGCTGCTACAGCTCGTGCGGCAATCGGCTGAAAATCGACCGTAAAAGCGGGCGGTTGCTCACGGTCGGAGGAAATCCTTACCATCCGAACTGCGCCTATCCGACCTTGCGGTTCGAGGAACCTTTGACGGAGGCGTACCTTTCCTTAAGCTATGCATCTGAAAAGGGCAACGTGACGCGCGGCACTCTTTGCGGACGCGGGCAGGCCACGCAGGACGCTTACAGCCAGCCCGATAGAATCACGGTTCCCCTTAAGCGTGCTGGAAAGCGCGGGGAGGGGAAGTGGATCGCAATCTCGTGGGACCAACTCATCAAGGAGGTTACGGAAGGAGGAAGGCTTTTCGCCGATATTGGGGAGGAAACCGAGGTGGAAGGGTTCAAGGCTATTCACGACACCGTGACTCCCCTTGACGAAAGCAAGCCCGGTCTCGGCCCGAAATCAAATCAGTACGTTGGGCTCGGCGGGCGCGGTGACGGGCGCGCGACGTTTGCCGCTCGCTTTGCAGGTGCATTCGGATCGCTGAACAACTACTCGCACGGGTCTACTTGAGGCGGCACCGCATGGGTGCGTGCACTCACCGAGTCCGGTACGTTCGTGACCAATGCCGATCTCGAGCGTACAGAGTACGTGCTCTGGATGGGGACGTATCCGGGATCTACGGGTAAGAGCTTCCAGGGTATTTCGAAAAGAACGATGGAGGCCGTGCAGAGCGGTCGGGCCAAGATGGTGGTATTCGATCCCGTTCTGAGCGGAGGATGCGTGACCCCGGGAAACGATGGCATCACGTGGGTTCCCATGAAGCCCGCTACCAACGGGGCGCTTTGCAGCGGCATGGTGCGCTGGATTCTCGAGAACCGGGCCTACAATGCCGAGTTCCTCTCGTTCCCTCATTATGCGGCAGGCGTCAAAGGGGGATATGCTTCCTATACGAATGCCGCGCATCTTGTCGTCGACGACGAATCGCATGCGGACAACCGCAAGTTTTTGACGCCTGCGGCGGCGGGGATAGACGACGTTGAGGAGAAACTGCCGAACGGATCTGCGGTGACCCATTATGTAGTCGTTGACGGGGAAACCGGAGAACCCGTGCTGAACACGGCGTGCGGCTCCGCCGATTTGGAGTTTGTCGGGGAGGTGAACGGGGTTCGCGTCCGTACGGCGTTCTCGCTGATGCGGGAATCGGTTATGGAGCATACGGTAAGCGAGTACGCCGATATCTGCGGCGTCGACGCCGATGTTATCGAGTCGGTTGCTCGGGAGTTTACCTCCCATGGCGTAAAGGCATCGGCTAATGCGATGGGCGGAACTGCGGTCGCGAACGGTACGGACGCCTCGTTCGGCTACAGGATCCTCAACGCGCTTATCGGCGCGAACCAGATGGTCGGAGGCGCCATGGCCCGTCGCGTAAGTGCGAAAACGACCGCGGACGGCCCCCGTTACAAGCTGTCCTCGTATGCCGGGAAGCCGAAGGTGTCGGCGTCCAACGCGACGTATATCTCGCGCAACCAGAAGCCCTGGAAGAAAACGGACGAGTACGCGATCCGTTTCGCTGCGGGCGAGTCCGACCCCCAGCCGAAGCTTCCTTGGTTCCCTGGAACCGCGGCGGCGGACAACCAGGCGCTGCTCTCCATAGTCAACCAGTATCCGTACTCCGCGAAGATTCTGGTAAGCTGGATGAGCAACACCATCCAGGCCACGCCCGGCGCGTTTAGAGACGAAGTCGTCGAGAGGCTCAAAGACCCGAAGGTCGTTCCGCTGTTCATAGCCTGCGACGTCGTGATGGGCGAGATGTCGGCATTGGCCGATTACTTCGTACCCGACACGAATCCCTTCGAAAGCTTCGGGGTTGTGACCCAGGAAGGCTACTGGGCGGGCCGAGGGAACGCCGTGCGCTGGCAGGCGCTCGAGCCGGGGAGCGCCCGAATCGCTTCGGACCGGTACGCGAGCTACGAGGCCTTCATCTGCGACGTCGCCAAAGCGTGCGGGTTGCCGGGTTTCGGCGAGGATGCGATAGCCGCAGCCGACGGTACCCTGTACCCCCTTGAGGACGCCTGCGACTTCTTTTTGAAGGCTGTCGCGAACCTGGCTTACGATACCGATCCGGTCGAGGATATCGCGCCCGATGAGGTGAAGATGCAGGGGCTCGATGAGCTCCCGTCCCGCTGGAGGGCCTCCGTCTCCGACGAGGAATGGCCCAAGGTCCTGCGCGTGCTGTCGCGCGGAGGCAGGTTCTGGCCTGTCGAACAGTGCATCGGCGAGGAGGGGCGCAGCGCCTATGCGGCGAACTTCCTCACGCTTTTCTACAGCGAGACCGCAGGCTCCAAGAAGAACCCGAAAACCGGGCGGTTCCTCTCGGGCACGTTGGGCTGGACGCCGGAGCTGCTTCAGGACTTCACCCCTATAGCCGAGCGGTACAGCTCTGAGGACTACCCGTTCGCTGGGAACAATTACAAACCGCGCTTCCGTTCGATATCCATGCAGGCGAACAGTCCCATCATGCGCGATATCTGCGCTCACAACTACATTGAGGTGCATGAGGACGATGCCGCCTCCCTAGGCGTGTCCGATGGGGATACGATTCGCGTGGTCGGGCCCGACGACGCCGAGATGCGGGGCGAGGCCATGGTTCGGGCCGGTGTGACGCCGGGTACGTTCTCCATTGCATACGGTTACGGGCATATGCAGTACGGCTGCAAGAACGTTGAAATCGATGGGGAGGTTGCTGCGGGGGATTCCGCCATCGCTTCGGGGGTCCATCTGCAACAGATGCAGGACCCGACAATGGAGGACGGCGCTCTGTACTATCTGACCGATATCATCGCCTCGTCTCCTGGACGAAGCGGCGGCATGTTCAGGATCGAGAAGGCGTGAGGGGGTATCGCATATGGCTGGGAAAAGGTACGGGATGCTGCTCGATCTGTCGTTGTGCATCGGCTGCAACGCATGTGTTGTAGCGTGCAAGCAGGAGAACGGTATTCCGTTGAGGCGCTTCAATACCTGGATCGAGAGCTTCGACGTAGACATCGCGGGGGATCTTCGCCGGGCGAACGTGCCGAAGCTGTGCAACCATTGCGCGGACGCCCCCTGCGTGAGGGTGTGTCCGACAAGGGCGTCGTACCAGGACGAGAACGGTCTGGTTCTCATAGACGAGGCGCGCTGCATCGGCTGCAAGTACTGTATGGCGGCATGTCCCTATTCCGTCCGCTGGGTCGATGACTCTACGGGCGTAGTGGGAAAGTGCTCGTACTGCTCGCACAGGGTTTCCGACGGTTTGCTTCCCGCATGCGTTTCCACATGCGTGACCAAAGCACGGGTGTTCGGCGACCTGAGCGATGCGAACAGCGACGTTTCCAAGAGACTCGCCGAAGTCGGGGACGGGAGCGGAGAGGCGCTGCTCGCCTCCTTGAACATCGATACCTCTACCCGTTATAGAGGCCTGGGGGAGATCGAGGGGCTGCCGGTCGTGTCGGCGGTGCTTCGCGGAGGGAACGTGCTGAAACCGTACGAGGGGAGGAGGAGATGATGGTTTGGGACGGAGTGGTTGCCGGATATCTGTATTTGGCCGGCATCGGAGCAGGTTCGTTCGTGTTCGGAGCGCTTGCCGTACGGGCGAACCCCGAGGCGAGAAGGACGAAGCTCATCTGCCTCGTTATCGGTTTGGCGGCTGTGGGCATCGGCACTCTTCTCCTTGTGGTGGACGCTCGCGCGGGCCTTATGAACCCGGCCCGGTTCTTCCTGCTGCTCTCCAATTTCGAATCTGTGATGAACTGGGGCGTTCTGCTCATCATGCTGTTCATGGCGGTCGCTGCCGTCGAGCTGATCTTCTATTGGCGCAGTGCTGACGTGCGCTGGTTTGATTATCTCGGATGCGCAGTCGCGTTCGGGGTTGCCGTGTACACGGGCGCTTTGCTGGGCGCGGTGGGAGCTTATCCGCTCTGGCATCCCGTGGTGCTTCCGATGCTCTTTGTCGTCTCCGCCGCTTCGACGGGGTTCGCTGCAGGGATCCTCGGCAGCCGTTTTTTCGATAGCGAACAGTTCGGAAGCCTGGTCTTTTATGAAAAAGCGCTGCTCGCCCTGCCTCTTATCGAAGCCGTCCTTTTGGCCCTGCTTTTGATTCTCACGGCGAACGCTCCAGCACCGGCGAGCGCTGCGGGCGTTGCGACGGTCTCCGGGCTCATAGTCGGCCGTCATGCTCCGATGTTCTGGATCGGCCTCGTTATCTTGGGAATCGCGTTTCCGATTGCAGCCGATAGGCTGGTTGCGAAATCGGGCGAGGGAAGGGGCCTGCTCCTCGCCGGCGAGGCCGGCGTCCTCGCAGGGGGCTTCTTCTTGCGCTATTTGATTATCGTCGCGGCGGTTCCTATAGTGGCCCTTATGTGAAGTGCTGCCGGCCGTCGCCGGGTCGGCGTTGGTTACTGCCGGCCGTCGCCGGGTCGGCGCTCGGCCCAGCAGGCGATTTGCGGGTCGGCACCCGGCCCAGCAGGCGATTTGCGGGTCGGCGGAGTGAGAAATGCGAGCGGATGGGTCATGCAAAGTCCTCCCGCGATGCGGACGGATGCACCTTGTCGGGGTCCTTTCGCGCGTATATCGTATATAGAGGGGAAGGAGCGGCTGGAATCCATGCTCGATGAGCTCAAGGAAGGGACTGTTGATGGGTATGCAGCTCTGTTTGCGGCGATGGGCCGGGTGTTCACGTTAAAACCGAGTCGAGAACTTGTGGAGAGCGCGGTAGGCGTCGCTTTTGCTCTCGGGGTCGACTGGGAGGGACGTTTTACGTCCGGCCCATTGCTTGATCAGCGCTTTCTCGATAGGACGACGGTGGGGTCGTCGCCTTATTTTGTCGCGCTGAGCGAGAACTGTATACGGCGGGGTGCGTGGTGCGACGGGGCGTTCTCGTATGGGTCGACAACCGGAGCCTTGAGCGGTCATGTAATCGCCTGCTATGAATCTGCGGGATTCGACCATCGGCTCGCGTTGCCCTCTTGGGGCGCGTGCCCAGCGTTCATGCCCGATTCGCTCGGATGCGAGTGCTTGTTCCTGTCGTTTTTACTGGCTGGGCAAAGGGGCCGAGAGCAGTGCGATTGCGGCAAGGCGATCGAGCTTACGGAAAAGTTCGTCAGTTTGCATCTGGGGCGGTGGGTGGAGTCTGCGGCCTGCTTGCTCGAACGCTCCGATGAGGATTTTTACGCGCACTGCGCGCGTCTGCTCTGCGAGTCCCTCCTGATGTAGCGGGGGAGACCGCCGAGACGAGCGGAGGGTCGTCACCGGCCAGCCGCGACGAGCGGAGGGTCGTCACCGGCCAGCGGCGGGCCCTCGCAGGTTCTCGGGGATTGCCGTGTCATCGTCGAGCAGGCAAGGAATCCTCAAAGAAGACGAATCGGTACGAAACGGTACGAACAGGAGCGAAAACGGCGGTTCCGTAACGTATCGTCTTGGGCACGAACGCTTTTCGTTCTGAAATGCGTATAATGGAGCTCCCATATGATGAGGGAGTTTTCATGAAAGACGGACATGGTCGCAAAATCGATTATCTGCGGATATCGCTGACCGACCGCTGCAACCTGCGCTGCATCTACTGCATGCCCGAAGAGGGCATCGATCTGATAAGCCATTTCGACGTGCTGCGCATCGAGGAAATCGAGCGCATCGTGCGCGTCGCTACGCGTATCGGCATAAAGAGCGTACGCCTGACCGGGGGGGAGCCCACCGTGCGTCGCGGTGTCGTCGATTTGGTGCGCAGCCTTTCCTCCATGCCGGAAATCGAGAACGTATCCATGACCACGAACGGCATCCTGCTGCCGAGCATGGCCGTCGAGCTGAAAGAAGCCGGTCTTTCTCGCGTGAATATATCGCTCGACACGCTCGACCGCGAGCAGTACGCCCGCATTACGCGCCGCGACCGCCTGCCCGACACGCTTGCCGGCATCGATGCGGCCCTCGCAGCGGGTCTCGACCCCGTGAAGATCAATGCCGTCACGGTCCGCAGCTTGAACCAGGATTTTTTGGCGTTCGCCAAGCTTTCCATCGACCGTCCGCTGCACGTGCGCTTCATCGAGTACATGCCCGTGGGCGAAAGCACGGGATCGGATGGTACCGGCTGGGGCAAACAGGACGTGGTGCCCAGCGATGAGCTGATTGCGACCATCAACGCACGAGCTGCCGAGCAGGGGCTTCCTCCGCTCGAAGGTCGCGATGGCGATGGAAAGCCCATCGGCTGGGGTCCTGCGCGCTACTACGCGTTTCCCGGCGCGCTCGGTACGGTGGGCGTCATTTCGCCCCTGTCGCGGCATTTTTGCTCGGAGTGCAACCGCTTGCGCCTGACGGCCGACGGAAAGCTGCGCCCGTGCCTGTTCTCCGACCGCGAGTTCGACGTGCGCGGCGCGCTGCGCGAAGAGGGGGAAGAGGCCGTGTACCGCGCGTTCCTGAAAGCTATCGGCGAAAAGCCCGATGAGCATCACGACAAGGTGGGGACCGAGCGCGGAATGAGCCAGATCGGCGGCTAGGACGCCGCTGCCGCGTACATTCGATCGATGGCGTACCTGGAGAACCTGAGGAGCGGTTATGTCAGAAGAACCTATGTCAGAAGAGCAGCAGTTGACCCATATCGACGAGAAGGGCGACGTGCGCATGGTCGACGTGTCGGCCAAGCCCGATACCGAGCGCGTGGCCGTGGCCGAAGGATTCATCGCCATGAACCCCGAAACGCTCGCGCTCATCGTCGACGGCAAGGCCGCGAAGGGCGACGTGCTCGCGTGCGCACGCGTGGCGGGCGTCATGGCGGCCAAGCAGACGAGCTCGCTGATTCCCATGTGCCATCCCTTGAACATCACGAAGGCCAAGGTGGAGTGCGTCCCTGTGCATGCGGCCGCTCGCGAGGATGGGCGCGTGGGCATCCATGTGACGGTGACCTGCGGTGTAACTGGCAAAACTGGCATAGAGATGGAGGCGCTTACCGGCGTGAGCGTGGCGTGTCTTACCGTGTACGACATGTGCAAGGCGGTCGATCGCGGCATGGAGATCATGGGAGTGCGTCTGCTGAAGAAGGACGGCGGAAAAACGGGGCTGTGGGAGCGCGCATAGCCTTGCGCGCAGGCGGATTGGCGCGCGGACGGCTGCATGCAGGCGGATTGGCATGCGGGCGGCTGCATGCAGGCGCGGTGCCCGGTTAGATTCTGCCTACCATTCCGTTCGCTGGCCGGTTTCGGCACTGCCCGCTCGCTGGCTGCCCCGACGCCGTTCGGCACTGCCCGTTCGCTGGCTGCCCCGGCTGCTGAATTTCATTTAAAAATATCAGTGTTATCTTGTATACGCGGTTGTACTGTGTAAGTTTCCCCTTTTGCCGCTGTGGACGCTGTAGAGTAATATAATACTAACAATTATGAGCGACTGATTGGACGGCGGGTCGTACGCAGACCGCAGGTCGTCCACGTAAGGTGCAGTATGGGACTTCAATCGCAACAAGGCGATATGGCCGCTGAGACCCCGACGGTTTCGGCAGCAGACGAGGCGCCCGCCGGGCGCTTCCGGCTTTCGCGCGGCCTGTGGGCCGTCGGAGGATTCCGGTTCTTCGGCCTGGGGCTTTTGGGCGTGGTCATGCCCTTTATCCCGACGACGCCGTTTTTGCTGGTCGCGGCATTCTGTTTCGCTCGAAGCTCCGAGCGCTTGAACACCTGGTTCAAATCCACGAAGCTCTACCACGCGGTGCTTGAGGACTACGTTGCCTGCCGTGCGATGACGGTGAAGTCGAAGGCTATGGTGCTGGTTCCGGTCACCATCTTGCTCGGCATCGGGTTCGCGCTCATGGGGTCGGCACCTGCGGCGCGCGTTGTGCTCGCCGTGGTGTGGGTGGCGCACATCATCTACTTCGGATTCGTGGTGGCGACCGAGCGCGGGGACAATCGCTAAAAGGTTTTCCGCCAGGTGTTTGGATTCGAGGACGGCTTCTCTGCGACTCGTCGTCTTAACCCTACAATTGGCGAAGGCCGGCACTGCGGTTTGCGGAGAACCGGCAACGTTCACGGAGATTGCCAGCGTTTACGGA
>CAUVMU010000005.1:0-16282 GCA_963552775.1 uncultured Eggerthellaceae bacterium
AGCGCTCGTAGTAGGGGCGGTATTCCTCGAGGGCTCCGATGTTCAGGTACCCGTTCTCCGTCTTTCGGGTTTCGTGGAGCTCCTGGATCTGCTCCTTCTGAAACTCCGACGGCTCGATGACCACGATGCGGTAATCCTGCAGGCGGTCGATCTGCTCGCCGCCGATACCGAGAAACACCCCGTATTCCCGCGACGGCTCCGCAGCGCATCCGAGGATGGAGGCCGAAAGGCAGAGCAGGAAGCCGAAAGTGACGATCGGCAGGAAGATTCGCTTCCGTTGTTTCATGCGGGCGCTTTGCCCGCCGACGGTTTCCTCTCGCCTGCTTTTTCGGCGTGCGCGAAAAGCTCCCGCCCAGAACGCGCCCGCCCAGAACGCTCCCGCATCGGCTGGAAGCGAGGAGCTTTTGAGGGCCGTGCAGCTCATGCGCTGTGCGCGCCTTCCCTCCCGAATTCGACCTCTATTCCGCGGCCCGTCGTAAGCTTCAGCCGCTCATCGTCACAGAGCTCTTCGATTACCGCGAAACGGGACGGATCGGTGTCGTAAGAGACCCTGCTGATCTCCCGTATCCCGTTCGGATGGACGAAGTTCGCAGGTTTCGGATCGATGGAGAAGTACGTCATCAGGAACGGAACATCTAAAGCTTTTGGAACTGCAAGTCGAAAGCGCAGGTCCCTGCCGTGAGTATCCACCCGACGGCTCGGCACGCTGTAGCTCTCGATTCCGTGCTTTTTCAGAATGGCGATTTCTTCATCCAGGTTGTCCTTGTAGTTCTCGAGGGCGAGCTCGCAGTAACCAGGTTCGCAGTTGTCGAGACGCTGGAGTCTGTCAGACAACGCCTTTTTCCCGATTACGCGCATGAAAGCCTTTACCGCTGCGGGCATCCTCGTCCCGTCGAGCAGTTCGAGGTAAGGCCCCTCGGAGAAGTAGATGAGGGCGTTAATCGGATTCCTTCTCCGGCCGTATTCGACGGCGAAGCCCCTTTCCCGATACTCTCGCACGGCGCGGTCGAGCTGTTCGACCTTCAGAATGACGTGGCTTGCTCTCATGGACGAACCCTTCTCCCCTTCATGGTGTTACCCGAAGTATACTGCATTGTGCCATCTTCGGGTGCGAACGTGGTCGTTCCATGCGTTCTCGCCCTTCACCGTCCGCCTGCGGCTCGCTGCGGATTGCACGTGGAATCGTCGGCGGTTCCTTCGGCATGCGCTATACTGGCAGCCACATGCGATGACGAAGACTGCGCTGCGCGCACCCGGCCTTCAGAGACGCGCCCCTTGGCTGGAAGGGCGCGGGTTCGGAGCGCGGCGATTCCCTTCCGAGCAGCCTCCTGAAAGCGGACGCGCGCTTCGCGCTGCGAGACGTTACTAGGGTCGGCCGGCCGCTCCCGTTACCGAGCGCAAACGAGCGGGCGCGCACCCGAAGGGGCGCCGCGTCAACCGAGGTGGTACCGCGAGAGCCTTCTCCCGTCCTTGGATTCGTGCACGGCAGTCGTGTGCGGGCAGGAGCGGGAGAGGGCTCTTTTCATAGAGCCGAAAAAGAAAGGCAAGACGATATGACGATTATCGAAGAGCTGGCGCAGCTGCGCGTTGCAGCGCTCGCCGACATCGAGTGCGCGGAAAGCTCCGCCGCGCTCGACGAAGTGCGCGTGCGCGTAACGGGGAAATCGGGTACGCTGACCGGCTACCTGCGTCAAATGGGGCAGATTCCACTCGAGGAGCGGGCGACGGTGGGCAAGACGGCCAATGCCGTGCGCAACGAGGTCGAGGCCGCGCTCGAATCGCGCAAGAAGGTCCTGGCCGCAGCCGAACTCGAGGCGTCCATCGCGGCCTCGGCCGTCGACGTCACGCTGCCGGGGCGCAGCCAGCAGATAGGCGCACGGCACCTGATCAGCCGCATATCCGACGAAATCTGCGACGTCTTCTTGGGGCTGGGCTACACGGTCGCCACCGGTCCCGAGGTGGAAACCGACTACTACAACTTCACGGCGCTCAACGCGCCCGCCGATCATCCGAGCCGCAGCATGCAGGATACGTTCTACGTGCGCGACCTGTCAGGCGATGCGGCCGCCGTGCGCGGGGAGTCCGATGTGCTGCTGCGCACGCAGACCTCAGGGGTGCAGGTGCACGTTATGGAATCCCAGAAACCGCCCATCTACATCGTGGCTCCGGGCAAGGTGTACCGGCGCGACGTGGCCGATCCGTCCCACCTGCCGCAGTTCACGCAGATCGAGGGTCTGGTGGTGGACAAAGGCATCACGTTCGGCGACCTCAAAGGCACGCTCGATTATTTCTGCAAGCAGATGTTCGGCGAGGATCGCAGGACGCGGTTCCGTGCGCACTACTTCCCGTTCACCGAGCCTTCGGCCGAGGTGGACGTGAGTTGCGGCATCTGCCATGGCGAGGGCTGTCGGTTCTGCAAGGGGACCGGCTGGCTTGAGATTCTAGGCTGCGGCATGGTCGACCCGGCTGTGCTCGAGTGCTCGGGTATCGACCCGGAGGAGTACTCCGGCTTCGCGTTCGGCGTGGGCGTCGAGCGCGTCGCGTGCCTGAAGTACAACGTGCCCGACCTGCGCTTGCTGCTCCAGGGCGACATGCGCTTCCTCCGTCAGTTCTAGTGCAGGGAGAAGTTGAACATGAAAGTATCGCTTAACTGGTTGAACGAATACGTGGAGGTTCCCGCCGACACGAAAGCCCTGTGCGACCGGCTCGATCTAACGGGCACGGGCGTCGAGGGCGTCGAGGTCAAAGGTGCGACGTTCGATAAGGTAGTCACAGCGCGCGTGCTCACGAAAAAGCCCCATCCCGACTCCGACCACATGTGGGTGACGACGGTCGACGTGGGCGCCTTCAACGTGGATGAGGCCGGCAACCCCGAGCCCTTGCAGGTGGTGTGCGGCGCGCAGAACTTCAATGCGGGCGACCATATCGTAACCGCCCTGATGGGAGCCGTGATGCCAGGCGACTTCAAAATCAAGAAGGCCAAGAAGCGCGGTGTTCTCAGCTGTGGCATGAACTGTTCCGAGCACGAACTGGGCATGGGTGGCGACCACGAAGGCATCATGATCTTGCCCGAAGACGCGCCCGTCGGCGTGCCGTTCTCGGAGTACATGAAGCTTGCCGACACGGTGCTCGACCTCGAGATCACCCCGAACCGTCCCGATTGCCTGTCCATGGCGGGCATAGCGCGCGAGGTGGGTGCGATGTACCGCGTCCCCGTGACGTTGCCCCTGTTCGAGCTTGAGGAGGACGAGTCGCTTGCCCCGACGTCCGCATGCGTCGAGGTGCGGATCGCGGACGCGGCGCGCTCGAAGCGCTACACGGCGCGCGTGATCGAGGGCGTGCAGGTGGGGCCGAGTCCCGATTGGCTCGTCGAGCGTGTGACGGCGGCGGGCGCGCGGTCGGTCAACAACGTCGTGGACGTGACGAACTACATCCTGTTCCTGTTCGGGCAGCCGCTGCATGCGTTCGATTTCGATCGGGTGAAGGACCCTGACGGCGTGGCGCGCATTTCCGTTCGCCCGGCGTTCGAAGGCGAGGTTCTTGTCACGCTCGACGGTGAAGAGCGCGCCCTTGCGCCCGACATGACCGTCATCGACGCGTCGGGCCGCGCTGTGGCTCTCGCCGGCGTTATGGGCGGTGCCGAAACCGAGATATCCGATGCGACGACTACGGTGCTGCTTGAGACGGCGACGTTCGACCGCGCGCATACGAGCCGCACGAGCCGCAGCCTCGGTCTGATCAGCGAGTCGTCGCTGCGCTACGAGCGCGGTGTCGACGACAACCCCGTGCTCGATTACGCCGCCATGGCCGCTCAGCTGCTCGCCGAGGTGTCGGGCGGACGCGTGCGCCCGGGCGCCGTCGATGTGTGGGCTGCGCGGACCGAGCCCGTTGAACTGGAGTTTCGCGTGGACCGCTTCCGTTCGATGATGGGTGTCGACGTTCCTGTTGCCGATATCGCCGACATTCTCGAACGCCTTGACTGCGATGTGGAGGTTCCCGAGGCGTCCGACGTACTGCGCGTGACCGCGTCTACGTCTCGCCCCGATCTTGCGCGCGAGATCGACTTGTACGAAGAGGTGCTGCGTCTGTGGGGGATGGACCGCGTGGAGCCGACGCTGCCTGCAAGCCCCGGTCGCGTCGGGCATCGTACCGACGCCCAGAAGCTGCTTGCGCTGGTCAACGGGAGCATGCGTGCGAGCGGTCTCAACGAGACCATGACGTACTCCTTCGCCGACCCCGCCGAGATCGAGCGGATGCGCATGGAGTCTTTGGGTGCGGGGCAGCCTGTCGAGCTGCTCAATCCGATGAACGCCGAGCAGTCGATTATGCGCCGCAGCATCGTTTTTGGACTTGTGTGCAGCGTGGCTTACAACCAAAGCCACGGCGTGAAGAACGTGCAGCTCTACGAGACGGGCACGGTGTTCTTCGCCCACGAGGGCAAGAAGAAGCCCAAGGAGAAGCAGCGGCTGGCGGGCGTTCTGGCCGGTGCTATGGCCGAAAAGGGATGGAACCGTCCCGAGGTGGCCTTCGATTTCTTCGATGGCAAGGGCGCGGTGGAGAATCTGATGCGCGAGCTGGCCGTTCCCAAGGTGCGTTTCAAGGCGCTTGCGGCTGAGGATGCCCCCTGGTTGCAGCCGGGGCGTGGCGCTGAGGTGCTTTCCGGGGGCACGAAGCTCGGCTGGGTCGGCGAGCTTCATCCGCTCGCCGTCGACGCGTGCGAGGCGCAGGCGCCGATTGCGGCGTTCGAGCTCGATTTGGACGCGCTCGCGTCCTGCGCGCGTCCTGCGCGCGATTACGTGGACGTACCGGCTTTCCCCGAGGTACTGATGGACGTGGCGTTCGTGGTCGATGAGGACGTGGCCGACGAGCGCATGGTGCAGTGCATCACGTCGGCGGGGGGCAAGCTGCTCGCCGACGTGCGCCTGTTCGACGTCTACCGTGACGAGGCGCGCATCGGTGCGGGCAAGAAATCGCTCGCGTACGCGCTGGCCTACCGAGCCGACGACCGCACGCTGACGAGCGAGGAGGTCGAGAAGGCCCAGGCTCGCATCATCGCCAAGGTGGGCAAGGCGACGGGCGCCGAGGTGCGCGGATAGGTTTCACCTTCGCGGGGTTTGGGCTATCATGTTAGCTTAAGCATACAACAAGCCCCGTAGGGGCGCACGGTAAGGACGGTTTATGTACGACGGACTGCAGAGTCCGGGCCGCAACGACGAATGCTGGTGCGGTTCGGGGAAGAAGTACAAGAAGTGTCATCTCGCCAATGACGAGCGGCTTCAGGAGCTTCACGACCAGGGGGTCGAGGTGCTTCCGCGCGATTTGCTGAAAACGGCGGCCGACATCGAGGGCATCAAGCGTAGCGCCGAGGTGAACAAAGGCGTGCTCGACTACGTTGCCGCGCATATCCGTGCAGGCATTTCGACCGCCGAGATCGATCGGTGGGTGCACGACTACACGGTCGAGCACGGCGCCATCCCCGCACCGCTCGATTACGAGGGCTACCCGAAGAGCGTGTGCACCTCGGTCAACGAGGTCGTGTGCCACGGCATTCCCGCAGAGGACGAGGTACTGAAGGAAGGCGACATCGTCAACGTCGACGTATCCACGATTCTCGACGGGTACTTCTCGGACTCGTCTCGCATGTTCTGCATCGGCGAAGTGGACCCCGAACTGCAGCGTTTGGTGCAGGTCACGAAGGAATCCGTTGAGGCGGGGCTCGCAGCTGTGAAGCCCTGGGGCCGTTTGGGCGACGTGAGCGAGGCGGTGAACCGGTGCGCGACCGAGGCGGGGTACAGCGTTGTCGCGGAGTTCGGCGGGCACGGGATAGGCCTTGAGTTCCACGAGGACCCGTTCGTGAGCTTTGTGGAAAAGGCGGGCACGGGCCCCGTGCTCGCTCCAGGGCTGTGCTTCACAATCGAACCGATGGTGAACCTCGGCGAGGCGGCCATCGATATGAGCGATCCGAACGGATGGACCGTGCGCACGGCTGACGGTAGGCCGACGGCTCAGTGGGAGGTCCAGCTGGTGGTCACCGAGACGGGCTACGAACTGTTGTCCTGGTAGCACGCGTCCAATCGGGCGGTCGGTCGGGCGGTCGAGCATCCGCTTCGATTGCCCGATGCCGATGCTTTGCGCAGGTCCTCAGGCGAGGGTGCGTCCTATCGGCTTCCAATCCGTTGAAGTATTGCCCAAAGAGCGCGCTCGCAGGCTCGGGTGCGCTCCGCCTCGCTCGGTTTTCGAACGGGTGGCGAACGAGCGGCTTTCGAAAAAATACCCGCTTTCCCAAAAAAAGCAAACAAACGTTCGTGAAAACGTGCTATAATCATCCCATCGATTCACCAGGGCAGGCGCTGCGCTCCTTGTGGAGGCAGCCCAGTTTGCGACGGAAGGCCGTCGCCTCCACGCTTGCATATTTCTCGAAAGGGAGGTCTGCAATGCGTTCTTCATCTCGCCCGCGCTCCAGCCCGTTTGGCAAGGCGGTCTAGCCGCGTTCTAGGCGCGTGCCTTCAGGTCTCATTCCACCAATTGTGCACGGCCCTCTGCGAAGAGGGAGGGGGTCGTGCGCCCAGATAGGGGTGTTTTGCTATGGAGCCTATTCAACTGTCCGACGTCAAATACGTTTCCGACTTGAGAGATCGCGCCGAGCACGCGGGCGAACCGCTTATCCTGCTCGACGGGTGGGTGGAATGTCTGGTTGCGCTGTCTCCGGCCGCGCTCGAACGGCTTCTGTTCGAAACGGATCAAATCAACGTGGCCGGCCGTTGCCCGGCGTTCATCGAGTAGCGGCGGGCAACGAACAGCGGTCGACTTCGACGCACTTTGACAACTGTGTATTGTCAATAGTTCGTCGACATAATCTGCATCAGGATTTCGACGCTTTCCGCATCGCCTCCCCGTCTTCCTCCATTCCTATGATTTCCCCAGCATGAGCGCCGCGTCCATGCGCTTGCTCGTGCCGTTGAACTCCACCAGCCTGCCGTGGTGCACGATGCGGTCGATCGTCGCGGACGCGAGCTTGTCGTCCGCGAACACGGTGCCCCACTTGCCGAACTCGATGTTGGTGGTCACGATCGCGCTCCTCTTCTCGTAGCAGCCGTTCATGACCTGGAACAGCAGGCGTGCCCCCTCGATGTCGAGCGGCACGTACCCGAGCTCGTCGATGATGACGACGTCGGCCTTCTCGATGTCCTTCAGGGACTGCTCGAGCGTTCCCATGTGATTGGCCTTGACGAGCGCCATCACGAGCTCGGCCGCCGTGAAGAAGCGCACGGCCATCCCCCTCTGAACGCACGCGACGCCCACTGCGATCGCGAGGCGCGTCTTGCCGCGGCCGGTCTTGCCGTAGAAGACGAAGTCCTCGGCGGCCTCCACGAACGCCAGGCCCATGAGGTCCTCGGGCGCGTACCCCTCGGGGAAGGCCACTTGGGAGAAGTCGTAGCCCTCGAACGACTTGACCTGCGGGAACCGCGCCTTGCGCATCAGGCGCTCGCGCTTGCGGCGCTCGCGGACGCGCTGCTCGTCCTCTATCATGGCGGCCACGGCCCTCATCTGCCCGGCCGTCGCCGACGCGCGGAACGGCTCGACGACCTCGTTCGAGAAGTGCATCGAGCGCGCCAGCGCCTTGGACGCGGCCAGCCCGCCGCTCTTGGCGTAAGCCGCGCCGATCACCCCGCCATCCCGACGGCGCGGTCGTACTCGCCGAGGTCGACCGGGTCGTCGTAGCCGATCGAGCCGCCGACGGCCCTGGCGGCGGCGGCGGATATGCTGGCGGCGTCGAGGCGCCCGCAGGAGGCGTAGGCGGCCTCGGCGGCGCGCAGCGTCGCGTCCCACCCCGTCCTGGCGGTCGCGTCGCGCA
Organism: uncultured Eggerthellaceae bacterium; assembly: GCA_963552775.1. Lineage (GTDB taxonomy): Bacteria > Actinomycetota > Coriobacteriia > Coriobacteriales > Eggerthellaceae > CAUVMU01. The sequence goes on from CAUVMU010000005.1 coordinate 7,856, forward strand.
GCATCCTGAGCTCGGCCTTGAGGTCCGGCATCTCCAGCGAGTCCATATGGCAGCGAAGCCCGTCGGACAGCGCCGCCCTGACCTGCGAGTCAGCCCATGCGCCCGCCTTCACGCACAGCAGCGGCAGTTGGGAGGCCGGATCGGTCGTGTCCGTCGGCGCGGCGCCGTAGGCGCGGGCGTGGCTGCAGACGAGCGCGCCGTCGCCGTCGTAGACGAAAAGCTCGGTGGCGCCGGCGGCGATCACGAGGTCGCGGCCGGCCAGCGCCGGGTCGGCGGAGTACAGGCGCGGCCCGTCGAAGCGGACCTTGCCCTGCTTGTCGGCGCGCGCGGACGCGTAGCGCACGCAGGAGAACGGCATGGGCGGCGGCCCCGACATGGCGAAGCGGCCCTCGACGAACGGCTGCGACTCCGGCTCGCCCTTGATCCAGTGCGGCTTGTCCGACAGCGCCATGCAGCGGCCGAGCAGCCGCGCGTTGTACGCCGCGACGTCGGCGACCTGCGGCACGGGCACGAACAGCGCCCTGCGGATGGCGCCGACCTTGTTCTCGACGTTGCCCTTCTCGTTGCCGGAGCGCGGGTTGCAGAACGAGTACGCGAAGCCGTAGTGCGCGGCGCAGGCGCGGAACAGCTCGGCCGTGCGCACGGCGTCGCCGACGCGCCTGCCGACGCCGGCCGCGTTGTCGAACACGATCCTGGACGGGACGCCGCCGACGTGCTCGAACACGCGCCTGAGGCCCTCGCGCACGCACTCGGCGTTCTCGGCTGGGAACAGCTGCGCGAGGCCGACGTTCGAGTACGGGAACGTGACCACGAAGAAGCTAAGCCGCGTGCGCGTGCCGCGCAGGTAGAAGTCGGCCTCGCCGAAGTCCGCCTGCGCCTCCCCGGGCGCCCAGGCCAGGCCGAGGCACTGGTCGCGCTGCGTCCTGCGCCGCTCGCGCGATCCCTTGACGTAACGCGCGACCGTCGCCTCCGACACGTCGAGGCCGCATTCCCCGACGAGCCTCTGCCATATGCGGCGCGCGGTGCGGCGCTGCTTGCGCCATCCGCGCTCGTCGTCGTCGAGCCGCTGCTCGATGAGCGGCTTGCACGGGTCGAGCTTCGAAGGGCGCGGCTCCGCTGGCTGCGGCATCTTCGGCGACAGGTCGTCCATGCGCAGGTACTTGTACACCGTGTCCCTCGACACGCCGACCGCCTTCGCGATGGATGTGACGCTCTCGCCGGACCTCCTCAACTGTCGTATAGAATGCACGTCGGACATGCCGATCATTGTTCCTTCCCGCCTTCCTCGTCGAAACCGTAGACACGACAAGGATAGGCCCTAGGACGGGTCGGCATGTTCTTTGCTTAAAGCGTCGAAAAACCGATGCGGAATCCGTCGGTCAAGAAGCTACTACATACAGACAACAGAACATGCGTGCTGTACGTGCTGGGTTTCCCGAGTATTAGCGTTGTGCCATGCTGGCAAGGGTCGTGCGCGTGCTCGCCAAATGAACCAACGGGCTCAAGTAGTTCGCTTCGTTGCTCGCGAGGCCCTTGCGGGCAAGGGAGAGCAAGGCATCGACGAGCCTTCCCGCCTCTCGTCCGTACACGTGCGCGCGGTAGCCTTTTTCCATAAGCTCGGCTTTCGTCTGACCGATGTCCGATTCGGTCACGTGGGCGAACAAGCTGTCTAGCTCCGAAAGGCTCTCTTCGCTGTAGAACAGGCCTTTCACCAGGGCCGCGTACGCGGTCACAAAGGGCACGGGCAGTGCATCGGCCGGACGGAGCTCGAGATAGGTTTTCAGGCGGACATCGGTGAACACGAGGGAAAGCGCATGCTCGACCTCGGCGCGCGTCATCGCACGCTCGGCGTATATTTCACCGAACGTGCGCTCGGTTCGCTCGCATGAGGGATCGTCGCCGGGGACGAACACGGCGGGAGCGTCCAGAGCGAAGGCCGCGTAGGACTCCAAGGTGAACCCGGGGTCGAGCGCTCCGGGGATCACGCCGCAGCGCGCCGGGTCGCAGGCGAGCCATATCTTGGTCCGCACGAGTTCGTGCGGACGGGGCCTTCCTTCGAATGTGGGAGCGTTGTCGCATATCAGAGCGAACAGAGGGGCGAGTACGAATCCGAGGCGCAGCTTTCGCAGGCAGTCTTCAACTGAGTAGTAATCGATAGAGACCTGGGTCGAGGCGCTTGCGCGCATCATATGCCTGCCGTAATCGCCTATGGTAGCGAAGTGGGCGTCCATAGCGGCATAGCGCCGCTTCGGAATAAGGTGCAGGTCGGCGGAGCGGGCGGTCGGGTGGTACCCGACGGTGAGCGCGCGTTTACGAACAGGAGCCAGCAGTTTCGCCAGGTTGCGCTGGAACAGCTCGAAGTCGACTCGAATCTGCCCGATCTCTTCGTAGGGACCGGCGGAAAGCTCTAGCTGGGCGGCCGGCTCGAGCGTCAGGGTTTCGCCGGGACGCGCAACGCCGATCAGGTTCCCTTCGTCGTCGATGGTTTTTTCAGGGTAGTGCTCGGATAGCTGTTCGAGAAGCCAAGCGACGCCTTCGGGCTCGCGGTAGGAAACGGGTCCCAGCTGCTCGTCGACCACGGTGTGCTCGAGTTCTATGCCCAGCTTGCCCGTCTCCCCAAGGGGTTTTATCCCGCTGGCTATGTATTCGACAATGGCCGCGATGTTCTTCTCGCGCGCCGGCTGTTCGGGTATCGGGGCGTGCTGACCGCCTTCGGGGGACGAGGGCTCAGAGGTCGTGCTTTCCATGAATCGGGCTCCTTGATGGTTGCGCGCAGTGCCGGCTGTGAGCCGCTGTGAGTACCTTACTCTACTTTTGCGCGCAGTGTGCGTTCGATGCCAATTCGTCACGTTGCCGCCGTTGGCTTCCAAAGCGGACCGAAAACGGGACGCAAGCCGTTATTCGCGTGAACGTGCTTGCGAATTGCCTGCTTGTTTCCTAGGATGGAACAAGCAGCCTCAGCTGCTTTTCATTTACAGCACCCGCGATTGCCGGAGCCGCGCTCGCTCGTACTTTTTGCATGCGGGGGAGTGTGCCGGCCGACCGTGCGGGTCCATGCGGAATCGAGGGCATATGGCTATTTCGGTCGGGATCGTCGGCGCGGCGGGGTTCGCGGGAATCGAACTCGTGCGCCTGGTTCTGCGCCATTCCTCCTTCGATCTGATGGCGGTCACATCCACGGAGCTTTCCGGGCGGCGCCTCGACGAGGCGTACCCCGCATTCGCGGGGCAGTGCGACCTCGCGTTTTCGCCGCACGATGCAGACGATTTGCAATCATGCGATGTGGTATTTCTCGCCGTCCCCCATACCGCTGCGCTCACGTTCGCTCCCGCGCTGATAGCGCGCGGCGCGACGGTTATCGACCTTTCCGCCGACTTTCGTCTGAAGGATCCGGCAATCTACGAGGAGTGGTACCGCGTTCCCCATACCGAGCCCGAGCTGTTGGCTCGGGCGGCGTTCGGGCTTCCCGAGCTGTTCGACGAAGAGCTGGCCGCCCTTGCGCAGCGGCGTAGCGCGGGCGAGGGGGTTCTCGTTGCCTGTGCTGGCTGCTATCCCACGGCTACGTCTCTCGCTGCGGCTCCTGTGTTGCGCGCCGGGCTGTCGCCGGCGGGGCTCGTGGTCGTTGATGCCGTTTCGGGCGTGACGGGCGCCGGGCGCAAAGCCACCGAGCGCACCCACTTCTGCTTTGCGAACGAGGGGGTCGAGGCGTACGGAGTGGGATCCCACCGGCATACGCCGGAAATCGAGCAGATTCTAGGTCTGGAAGGCCGCTTGATCTTCACCCCCCATCTGGCCCCCTACAACAGGGGATTGCTTTCAACGGTGACCATGCCCGTAACCCGAGGTGCGTTCGACCAGGCTGAACTTGCAGAGATGTACCGCTCGTTCTTCAAGGACGCCCCGTTCGTCACCGTGCTTCCCGAAGGGCGCCAGCCTCGAACCGCTTCGGTTGCCGGCACGAACTATGCGCACGTCAGCGCTTGTTACAACGAACGGGCCGGAGCTGTCGTGGCCACGTGCGCCATCGACAACATCGGCAAAGGAGCTGCGGGCCAGGCTGTTCAGTGCGCGAACATCGTATGCGGTCTGCCGGAGACGTGCGGGCTCGACGCTGTGGCCCTTCCCATCTAAGGCGAACGGAGAGCATTATGGAAACCGGGAACGGCCAGGGCGCTTGCGGCATTGCGGACGCTGCAAAGCCCTTGGGCTTGAACGTCGAATCGTTCGACGAATCGGGCTTGACCGTCGATGAGGAAGGCGGCGTCACCTCGGCGCTCGGATTCAGGGCGGCGGGCGTACATGCGGGCTTTCGAGCCGACCCCGACCGGCTTGATTTCGCCCTCGTCGCTGCAGATGAGGCGTGCCCCTGCGCGGCGGTTTTCACGCAGAACGTGTTCTGCGCCGCCCCGGTCATGGTTTCGCGCGATCATCTGGACGGGACGTCGTACGGCATGGCCCGCGCGGTCATCGTCAACTCGGGAAACGCGAACGCAGCGACGGGCCTGATCGGCATGGAAGCTGCCCGGCGTTCGGCCGGGCTTGCTGGCGACGCCTTGGGCTGCCCTGCCCGGGAGGTGCTCGTCGCTTCAACAGGCGTTATCGGAGCTCATCTGCCGATTTCCCCGTTCGAGACAGGTTTGCCGCGCGCTTTCGAGGCGCTTTCCGTCAAAGGGGGCCACGACGCCGCGCGCGCCATCATGACCACTGATACGCGGCCCAAGCACGTTGCGGTTTCGTTTTCGGGCGAGGGCATCGGCTATCCGGGCTGCACGTTCACGGTCGGCGGCATGGCGAAGGGTTCGGGCATGATCATGCCGAACATGGCTACGATGATAGCGGTTATCACTACGGATGCCCCGCTGTTTCCCGATCTGGCGCATGAGACCCTGTCTCGAGCGGTGGGGCGCAGCTTCAACCGGGTGACCGTCGATTCCGATACGTCCACCAACGACAGCTGCTTTCTGTTCGCCAGCGGGGCGGCAGCGCCCGCTAACGTTCCGTTTGGGCGCGGCTCCGCTGCATGCGACCTGTTCGAACGCGCGCTGCTCAAGGTCTGCACATATCTGGCGCGCCTTATGGCGACGGATGGCGAGGGCGCCACGCGCTTGGTGATCGTTCGGGTCGCGGGCGCCGCAAGCGAGGAGGACGCCGACCGGGCCGCGCGCACGGTGGCGAATTCTCCTTTGGTGAAAACGGCCGTGTACGGCCATGGTGCGAACTGGGGGCGCATCGCTGCAGCGCTCGGGCGCTCGGGAGCTCGCTTCTCCCAGGAAAACGTTGCGATCGACATCATGGGTCTTCCCGTATGCCGTCGAGGCCTGACCGTGGCTTTCGACGAGGACGAGGCTTTGCGACGATTCGAGCGTCCAGCCGTCGATATCGATATCGACCTGGGCGCGGGATTGCATTCGAGCATGATGTGGACGTGCGACTTTTCGCACGAGTACGTGACTATCAACGGAGAGTACCGAACATGAAATACGCACGGGAAACACGCCCGAACGGTGTGAAGAACCAACAGGAAGCCGAGGTTTTGGCCGAGGCGCTGCCTTGGATCAAAACCATTACCGGAAAGACGCTCGTTATCAAGTACGGTGGCGCGGCTATGGTGGATGAGAGGCTGCGCGCCCAGGTCATGGCCGATATCGTGCTTTTGAAGATCGTCGGCGTGAACCCCATTATCGTGCATGGGGGAGGGAAGGACATCACGCGGGCCATGGAGCAGGCGGGTCTTCCCGTGGAATTCAGGAACGGCCAGCGCGTGACCAGCGAAGAGGGCATGGACATCGTACGCACGGTACTGGCGGGCAAGGTGAACCAGCAGCTGGTTCGCGCCCTCAACGAGCACGGCGATTTTGCTGTGGGTGTCAACGGCGTCGACGGGGGGATGATCATAGCCGAACCCGAGTCCGACGAACTCGGTCGCGTCGGCCACGTGAAGAAGATCAACGCCTCGCTTTTGCGCGACCTGATCGATGACGACTATATTCCGGTCATCGCCTCGGTCGCCATCGGAAACGACGGCGGTTACTGCAACGTGAACGCCGATTTGGTCGCAGGTGAGATTGCGGCTGCGGTCGGAGCGGCGAAGGTCATCTTCCTCACCGATGTCGACGGCCTGTACATGGATTTCGAGGACAAGGGAACGCTCGTGTCGTCGTTGAGCATGTCCGAAGCGCTCGAGCTGATCGAAGGCGGACTCGTTTCCGCGGGCATGATCCCCAAGCTGCGCTCCTGCGTCAACGCCCTGTCGAAGGGGGTCGGGCGTGCCTTCATCATCAACGGCACGCTTCCCCACTCGATCATCCTCGAGGTGCTCACGAGCGAGGGCGTCGGGACGGCCGTGCACGTCGAAGGCGACGTGACGGAACGTCCGGCCGTGCACCCTTTGGGCAATTTCGCATCGAAACTCCTGGTCAACAAATAACATCTTTGCAAGGACCTGCAAAGGGGAGGAGGTCGGCTCTCATGACCTTGAAAGAGCAGCAGCGCCTTGAGGACGCATACGTTATGCACACGTTCGGCCGCAAGCCGGTCGAGCTGGTAAGCGGGCAGGGCATGGTCGTCACGGACGCCGACGGGCGCTCGTACCTCGATTTCATCAGCGGAATCGGGGTCATCAGCTTGGGGCACTGCCATCCGGCGCTCGTGGGCGCCATTCGCGAGCAGGCCGCACGCCTCATGCATGTGAGCAACTACTACTACATCGAGCATCGCGGAGAGCTTGCCGAGCAGCTTTCCACGCTCCTGAACAGCAGTCTTTTGGAAGGCGAGCGCGAGCCTTGGCAGACGTTCTTCGCCAACTCCGGCGCCGAGGCCAACGAGTGCGCCATCAAGCTTGCCCGCATCCATGCGAGCAAGCGCGCGGTGGCGGACGGACGCGCGGCAGCGCGCACCGTGGTCACGCTTGAAGGGAGTTTTCACGGTCGCACGCTTGCCACGCTGGCTGCTACGGCCCAGCCGGCGAAGCAGGAGGCGTTCCAGCCGCTCCCCGACGGCTTTGTCGCCACGCCCGTAAACGATGTTGCAGCTCTCGAGCGCCTGTTCGCCGAGCGGGGGGAGGGCGTCTGCGCGGTGCTGCTCGAATGCATCCAGGGCGAGAGCGGCGTCCATCCGTGCTCGGCCGAGTTCCTTGCCGCCGCACGCCGCCTGACGTCCCAATACGGGGCCCTGCTCATATTCGACGAGGTCCAGTGCGGTATCTATCGGTGCGGCACGCACCCGTTCGCGTTCCAGCACTTCGGAATCGCCCCCGATGCGGTCACCATGGCCAAGGGGCTCGGCGGAGGGTTCCCCTTGGGGGCCTGCTCGGCCCGCGCCTGCGTTGCCGCGTCGTTTGCTCCGGGCGACCACGGCTCCACGTTCGGCGGCAGCAGTCTTGCCGTCCGTGCGGCCCGTACGGTACTCGAGACCATCGAGCGCGAGGGCATAGCTGATAACGTCACGCGCACGGGAGCGTACCTGCGCTCCCGCCTCGGCGAGGTACCCGGTGTGTGCGAGGTGCGCGGCCGCGGCCTTATGGTCGGGGCCGATTTGGACGACGGCCTCGACGCCTTCGACATCGCGTTGCGAGCGCTCGATGCCGGACTGCTCATCAATGCGACCGGCCCGCGCACGCTGCGCTTTCTGCCGCCGCTCATATGCACGAACGATGATGTGGACGCGTTGATCGGACGTTTGACGACGCTCCTGTAGCATAATAGTGACCGATTCGGACGAACCCCCATTTCACAAGTGGAAGGAACAACATGGCTGAAGAAAGAGACAAGGTCGTTCTCGCCTATTCCGGCGGACTCGATACCTCCATTTGCATCAAATGGCTCCAGGAGGAGAAGGACCTCGACGTCATTGCGGTCGTCGGCGAAGTGGGCCAGGAGCATGCCGGTCTTGAAGCGGTTCGCCAAAAGGCGCTGCGCACAGGGGCTATCGACTGCCTCATCGTGGACATGCGCGAGGAATTCGCCGACGAGTACCTTACGCGCGCGCTTGCCGCCAACGCGCTGTACGAGAACAAGTACCCGCTGCTTTCGGCTCTTTCGCGTCCGGTGATTTCAAAGCATCTCGTGGACATCGCCCATCGCTTCGGCGCGCGCTACATCGCGCATGGCTGCACGGGCAAGGGCAACGACCAGGTGCGCTTCGAGGCGAGCATCGCCATGCTTGATCCCTCCATCAAGATCATCGCCCCGGTGCGCGAGTGGTCCTTCAAAACCCGTCCGGAAGAAATGGAGTGGGCCCAGGCGCGCGACATCGAGGTTCCTACAACGAAGAAGACCCTGTACTCCATAGACGACAACCTATGGGGCCGGGCTATCGAATGCGGCATCCTGGAAGACCCGTGGAACGAGCCGCCCGAGGACATCTACACCATGACGGTTTCCCCTGAATCAGCTCCCGATCGGGCAGAATACGTGGAAGTCGGTTTCG
>CAUVMU010000006.1:0-15808 GCA_963552775.1 uncultured Eggerthellaceae bacterium
TGGGCTCGAACCCGCGTGACACCGAGGCGGAGACGGTGCGGGGTTGGACGGTCTCCCGCTGCCGTGAACTGTACCAAGAATGCGGATGGGACGTGCTCGAAGGGCCTTCGGTACTGTTCGATGGACCGGCGTCCGCTTAAAACGAAAGGGCAAGTTGCGAGCTCGATTGCGTGGAAGGCTCTATCTTCGATTGTTGCATGCTGCATGGTGCTCATCGCTGCAGCGTCGATTTTCGCCATCGTCGTGGGGGCCTTGCAGCCCCCTACGGACCCCTACAGCTTAAGGGAGTCGGTCGATCCGTCGGCCGTGGCTTCCACCAGGACCGATGTTGTGGCGCCGCCTGCCTCTTGAACGGCTATCGCCCAGAGGCCCTCTTCGAGCCGCACGGTCGCTTTTCCATTGACGACCTGCACGGAGCGGACCTCGCGTGGCACGTACGGTGTAGTCGCGTTGTGCGTGTACAGCGGCTCGCACACGCTTACGGTCGCGCGCGAGGTTTCGACGGTCAATTCAAGCCCGACCGAGGTTGCTTCAAGGGCGCTCACGGGAGCCTCGGCCGCCTCCATGCTCGCGTCGTGGCAGGAGATGCAAGAGTCGTTCGCTTTGATGACCTGGTGCTGCGCAGCGCCGCATCCGGTGAGGGCGATACCGGGGACAATCAAGGCGGCTGCGAGCGCGCCAGTGGCGAGCGCCTGAGCAACGAACGGCGTGCAATCGCGAGGCTGTAAGGGCGTGCGCATGCGTCCTCGCGGCCGCTACAGTTGCAGGAGCGTGGCGACTTTGCCGAGCAGCAGCTCGAAGCTCACGCCGCGTTCCTGAAAATGAGGCTGTTTGGTGGAGACCTCGATGGCGTCGCGCGTTAGGCCGCCCGCGAACACGGCGGCCTCGTAGAGCGAACGGCCCGCCATGACGGCCGCGAGCAGGCATGAACAGTACAGGTCGCCGGTCCCGTGCAGGTAGTACGGCAGAAATTCGTTGTGCACCTCGAATACGTCGCAGTCGACGCCGCCCACGAAGTTGCGGATGCAGGACTCGCCTTTGCGCTGCACGCCTTTGAGCACCACGTTCTTGGCGCCCTTGTCCACGAGCGCGCGGATGATCCGCTCGGCCTCGTCGTCGGAGATGTCGGTGCCGTGCCACTCGGTGTCCAGGATGATGGAGGCCTCCGTCAGGTTGGGCGTGAGGATGTCGGCCTCGGACGCGAGGTCGGCCATGGCTCGGCAGAGTTCGCGGGTGTAGGTAGGATAGACCTTCCCGTGGTCGGCCATGACCGGGTCGACCACGCGCAGCGCGTTCGGGAAGGCCGTATACAGATCGCGGATGCGCTCCACCTGCTCGGGGGCGCCGAGGAAGCCCGAATATACGGCGTCTATCTCGACGTCGATGCCCTTCCAGGCCTCAAGGTAGTCGCCCATGATGTCGGTGGTGTCGTGCATGTACCAGCCGGGGAAGGCGGTGTGCGAGGAGAACAGCCCTGTGGGGACCGGGCACACGTCGCATCCGGCGGCGGACAGCACGGGAATGGCAATGCCGAGCGAGCATTTCCCGTAGCCGCACAAATCGTGAACTGCGGCGATACGGGGGATGTAGGCCCCGCGTCGGCGGTACAGGGTCGGGGTTGCAGGTGACTGCGTAACCGTCATGCTAGTTCTCCTCTTCACTTTCGTCGTCATCGTCGAAGAACGACCACTCGTCGTCCTCTGCGCGCTCGCCCCGGTCGACGAAGGTCTTGCGCGTACGGAGCTCCATGATCACAGCGGTGATCAGGCTTATTACCAAACCGGCTCCTACGAGGATGCCGATGCCCGCGTATGTTTCGAACAGGAAGCTGTAGATGCTGTTGATGTCCATGTGACGTTCGCCTTGTCTCGTTCGACCCGCAGCGCGTGCGCGCGGACGTGCCGCATGTGCTCGGGGCGCGTCCGCGCACTATACTATCACGCGAAAGCCCCGCCTTCCCCAACGAAGTCGTCCGTTGTTCGCGCTGCGGCCTTTTTCGTGCAGGCGCGCCCCGCTGAAGGCGCGCGTCCGGGCGCATGCGTGCAGGTGCGCTATACTGAATGACTACCTATGAGGCAACCGGGCGCCGCCGCGTCCGAAAAAAGGAGCGCGCTTATGCTAGACCTTCGATTCGTCCGCGAAAACCAAGAGGCAGTGGCCGAAGCCATGGAGAACCGGCATGCTTCATGGGATGCCGCGCGCTTCGCCGAGCTCGACGCCAAGCGTCGCGCCGCTATCGTGGCCGAAGAGTCGCTGCAAGCCGAGCGCAACGCGCTTTCGAAGCAGATCGGCCAGCTTATGGCGAAGGGCGAGCGCGACGAGGCCGAGATCGCGAAAGAACGCGTCCGCGCCATTAACGACGACCTCGCTGGAGCCTCCGCTGCGCGCGAGGAAGTTGACGGCGAGATGACCGCGATCCTGCTCGGCACGCCGAACATGCCCTCGTCCGACACGCCCGTAGGCGACGACGAGAACGACAACCCCGAAGTGCGCCGCTGGGGCACGCCGCCCATGTTCGACTTCGAATTCAAGCCCCACTGGGATTTGGGAACCGATCTGGGAATCATCGATTTCGAGCGCGCGGCCAAGCTTGCGAAGAGCCGCTTCATCCTGCTCGGGGGCCTCGGAGCCCGGCTCGAGCGCGCCATTATCAACTTCATGGCCGATACGCATACTGCACGCGGCTACAAGGAGTGGTGGTGCCCGATCATGGCGAACGAGCAGACCATGACCGGCACGGGCCAGCTGCCCAAGTTCGAGGAGGACATGTTCCGCACGCGTGAGGGGCTCTACCTTATCCCGACGGCGGAAGTCCAGCTCACGAACGTCCATTCCGGCGAAACGCTTGAGGCGTCCGAACTGCCGCTGCACTACTGCGCCTTCACCCCGTGTTTCCGCGAAGAAGCGGGCAGCGCCGGTCGTGACACGCGCGGTCTCATCCGCGTTCACCAGTTCGACAAGGTCGAGATGGTGAAATACGCTAAGCCCGAGGAGAGCTACGACGAGCTCGAGGCCATGGTCGCCGACGCGGAGAACATCCTGCAGCTTCTGGGCCTGCCGTATCGTGTAATCTCGCTGTGCACGGGCGATATCGGCTTCTCGGCCGCCAAGACCTACGACCTCGAGGTGTGGCTGCCCTCCTACAACGGCTACAAGGAGATCTCTTCTTGTTCGAACTGCGAGGACTTCCAGGCGCGCCGCATGGGCATCCGCTATCGCGACCCCGACAACTTCAAGGGATCGCGCCTGGTGCATACGCTGAACGGATCCGGTTTGGCCGTGGGCCGCACTATGGCTGCCGTTTTGGAGAACTATCAGCAGGCCGACGGCTCCGTAAGGGTTCCCGACGTGCTGGTGCCCTACATGGGCGGCGTCGAGGTCATCGAGCCTGCTTAATTGGGCTCGCGAGGTCCGCTATCATGACGAAACCATCCGACGACGCACGCGAGGGCGCGCGCGTCTCGCGTTCATACGGCTCATCGAACGTGCACAAGCGTCGCCCCGGTCAGGCTGCGGCCGCATCGGGTGCGAAACCGCGTCCGAGCGTGAAGGAGTCGCATCGCGCCAAGTCGCAGGCGCGCCCGCAGACCGACCCCGCTTCGGCGTTGGAGCCTGCGGCCCTCGACGCTTCCCCTGCGGGTGCAGGCGGGGAGGAGAGTGCAACTGCGGCCTTGTCGGCGATGTCGGTCGCTTCATCTGGGGAGGCGGCCGTTCCCGCACGCAAGAAGCCGACGAAGCGTCGCATCGCCATGCCTCAGTCCTCGCGCGGGCTGAAACGTGCCGGGGTCTCGGGCTCGGGGAGCGCTTCGGACCAGCTGCCAGGTGCGGCGAGCGCGAAGGGCGCTTCGGTGAAAGAGCCTTCGGCTGCGCAGCAGACTTCTCGAGAAACGTCCGTCGGCGCCCCTGCACGGCGGTCGCGGCTCGTCGGTGCGCTGAACGCACAGCCGTCCGGGTCGGCCGGGGCGTCCGAATCGACCCCTTCCCCCTCCGCTGTCCCCACCGACTCTCCTGCTGAGGGCCCCTTCGATATCGGGGCTCCCGCTGCCGACGCTCCCGCTGCCGCCGGTACCGACGCCCCTTCTGTGCGACGTGCGCGCCCGACCGCCCGCAGCAAGACCCGCCCTGCGTTTCTCGCGGCGGGAGCAGTTGCGTTGGCGCTGGTCATCGCGCTCGCCGGTCTCTCATGGGATCGCTGGGCGCGCTTCGACGATGCGGCCGATTTCCAAGGCGTATGGTATGCGGCGGGCACGAGCACGGCCGTTTCGGTTGACGCTGAGACTATCGAGTTGACCGCCGACGTCTCCTACCGGTACGTGCTCGATCCCGTTGCCAAGACCGTTTCCTACACGTTCGGGAAGAACGAGGGAGAGGGCCGTTACTGGTTCGCTGCGGATCGAACGCGCCTGGTCATCGTTGACGGAGCGGGCTATACGGCCGCCTCGACGCTCATCGAGGACGCAGGCCGTACCCTCGATGCGCTCCTTGCCGCCCTGCAGGGGCGCGAGGTTCCCGTTCCCGAGGGCGAGGGCGTCATCGTGCTCGATCGGACTCCCGCAGAATCGACGGGGGCCGCGCTATCGGACCAGAACGCCGCCGGGTCAAGCGCCGCCGGGTCAACAGCCCCCGCCAGGGCGACCTCCGCCGAGAGCGCCCCCGCCGCGGCGACCTCCGCCGAGACCGCAAGCCCCGACGCCTCCTCCTCCACCTCGCCTTCGAGCGCGGGGTAGCATCATGAAGCCGCTGCGCGTTAACCGGGTGACGGTGAGGAGGGGCCGTCTGGTCTGCGACGTGGAGGTCGCGGATTCCCGCTGGCGCTTCACGACGCCTGAGCTGGCCGAAAGGGCGCTGCAGACGTTCCCCAGCCTGGCGCATCATGCCTGCGTGAACGGTAGGGGCCGTACGTTCTCCGCGGTTATCGCGCACACGCCGCTGCCGCATTTGCTCGAGCACCTGGTCATCGACATTCAGGTGCGCGCAAGCGGAGACCCGTGCGCTGCGTTCGCGGGAACGACCTGCTGGACCGACGAGTCTGCGGGTCGTGCGCGCGTCGAAGTGGAGTTCGCCGACGACCTCGACGCGCTCGGCGCTTTGTGTGCAGCGGCGGACTTTATAAGCGACGCTGTAGTAGAATGCGGAGCATGACTACCGCTCACTTGAAATTCGAATCCGCGACCGACAAGGTTGCCGCGCGTGTGACGAAGATGCGTCCCTCCGCCGTGCGCAACCTGTTCTCGGCCGCGACGCGCCCCGATATCATCTCGCTTTCGGGGGGCATGCCCGACGTGTCGCTGCTGCCGGCAGGCGCCGTGCGCAAGGCTGCACGCGCTGCCTGCGACGACTCGGTTCGCGCCGTGGCGCTCCAGTACGGGGGCACCGATGGACGCATCGAGTTGCGCCGCGTGTTCTCCGAGCTCATGCGAGACGAGGGCGTGCGCTGCAAGCCCGAGAACATCATGGTCACTACGGGCGCGCAGGAAGCGCTCGATTTGCTGGGCAAGACCTTCATCGACCCCGGTGACATCATAATCGCCGAAGGCCCCACGTACCTCGGCGCGCTGCAGGCGTTCTCCGCCTACGAGCCCGACGTGCGCTGCATTCCCTTCGACGACCAGGGCATGCGGATGGACCTGCTCGAGCAGGAACTGCAGTCCATCGGGCATGACAACCCGCGCCTCAAGTTCCTCTACACTATTCCGAACTTCCAGAATCCGGGCGGCGTCACCATGGTACCCGAGCGTCGCAAACGCCTGCTGGAGCTTGCGCGCGAATATAATTTCATCGTGATGGAGGACGACCCGTACGGGCGTCTGCGCTACGACGGCGGCCACGTGCTGCCCTTGAAAGCGCTCAGCGACGACGTCATCTACCTGGGGACCATCTCCAAGGTGTTCGCTCCCGGTCTGCGCTGCGGCTGGATCGCGGCGCCAACGGGGGTTCTCTCGAAGATCAATCTGGTCAAACAGGGGACCGACCTGTGCGGCAGCTCGTTCGACCAGGTGCTCGTGGAGCATTATTTCCGCGATACCCCCTGGCAGCGCACGCTGCAGAAGTTCGTGAAAACCTACTGCACGCGTCGCGATGCCATGCTGAAGGCGCTCGAAGAGCACTTTCCGCCCGAGGCGTCGTGGACGCATCCCGAAGGCGGCTTTTTCGTGTGGGTGACGCTGCCCTCCTACGTGGATGCGTCGTCCATGCTCTCGACGGCGCTCGAGCACGGCGTGACGTACACGCCGGGCGACGGTTTCTTCCCCGACGGCAAGCGCGGCAGGAACTGCATGCGCATTGCGTTCTGCTACGAGAGCCCCGAGAACATTACCGAAGCGATTCGTCGATTGGCCCAGGTTATCGAGGAGCGTCTGGAACTGTACCGCGCTTTCCTCGATGCGGGCGCGCTGAAGGAGAACTAAATGAAGGTTGCCGTGCTCATGGGCGGAAGCTCGTTCGAACGCGAATTCTCCCTTGCCAGCGGCAAGCGCGTGTGCGCTGCGCTGGAGGAGGCCGGGCATAAGGCCGTCCCGCTCGACACCACGTCCGATTTGGTGGAAACGCTGCGCAGCGAGCGGCCGCAGGTGTGCTACAGCGCGCTTCACGGCAAGCATGGCGAGGACGGCACCATCCAAAGCCTGCTGGAGTTTCTGGACATTCCCTTCGTGGGATCCCCGGCATGGGTGTGCCACCGTACGTGGAACAAGGATTCGCTCCATGCGCAGATGGCGGCGTATCGCGCTATAACGGGCGAGCCCGCAGTGGCTTCGTGGCCCCAGGGCATCTGCATCGCGCGCGACGCGTTCAAGAACATGGGGGCCGCCAAGGCGCTCGACCTGGTGGAAGAACGTGTGATCGGCGGCTATCCCGTTGCGGTGAAGCCCGCTCACGGCGGGTCGGCCATGGGCGTCCATCGCGTCGATCGCCTCGACGATTTGGGCGAGGCCATTCTCGATGCGCTTTCCTACGACGAGGCCGTGGTCATCGAGCAGTGGATCGAGGGCGTGGAAATGGCGGTGTCCGTTCTGGGGACGGGCTGGGACGCCCAGGCGCTGCCCCCGGTGGAGATCGTGTCGAAGCGGGGGTATTACCTTACCGATGAGCGCATCGACCCGAGCGGCGTGGAGTTCTACGCGCCGGTCCGCAGCGCGTCGCTTGCGGCAACCGAGGCCGATGCCCAGGCTGTGCGCGCCGAGGTGGAACGTGCCGCGCTCGAGGTCTATCGGGCCTATCAGGTGCAGGACTTCGCCCGCATCGACTGCATCTGGGACGGCGGCCAGGCACGCGTGCTCGAGGTGAACGTGTCGCCCGGCATGTCCGAGCAGTCGCTGTTCCCCCGCGCATGCGAGGCAGCGGGCCTTTCATTGTCCGCGGTGCTCGACGAGCTCGTGTCGAGCTACGCCTAAGTTCGCTCCGACGCGTTCGGATAAACGAAACGGCAACTGATTCGCGGAACCTCGGGCCGTGTGCGGCGCTGCAAACCCCTCATGCGTATAATATGCCTATCGAACACCCATCCGGTAGGAGGAAACCATGTCGAAATTCGGATCTTTGATCGCGGGCGGCGTCATCGGTGCGGTTGCCGCGCTTCTGTACGCCCCTCGTCGTGGTGAGGAAACCAGGGCTCTGGTCAGCGAAAAGGTGAGCGCTCTGTGGGGCGAGGCGCGCGATTGGGGTGCGGCCGCTTCTGCCAACGCCCAGTCGGCCTACCAGGATGCGCAGGACCGCGGGTCCTCGGTGTGGCAGGATGTTGCGGCCAAGGGCCAGGAATTCGCCCAGAACGCCCAGGCTCGCGGTGCGGAGTTCTACTCGGCGGCCACGACGCGTGTGCAGGACGCCGCAAGCGCCGTTTCTCCTGCTGCGGTCAGCTCGAACGATGACTTGCGCGAGAAGATCGAGGCCGCCCGTGCGCGTATCGCCGCACAGGTGGTGAAGAATGCCGAGGAAGCTCAGGCCCAGGCTCCGGTCGATGTCGCCGCAGCCGCCGATGCGGCTGTCGATGCGGCTGCCGATACAGCCGAGCAGGTCGTCTCTGATGTCGCCGATGCGGCCGACGTGGCCGACGAGGCTGGCAAAAACTAGGCGAACAGCGTATACTGGGCTTCAGCAAAACGGCGGTATGCCTGGTCATTGAGGGGGCTCTGACCGGGCTGCCGCCGTTTTCTGCGTCTTTCTCGAAGACTTGCGCCTCGGTGCTCCCGTCGCTTGCGCTCACCGTGTCGAGCGGATACCATCGCTGCAGGTTTTAATCGGCTCCCCAACAGGAAGGCCGGGTGCTCATGCCCCAGCAACTGATAACCACCAAGGAACTTTCCGGCATGCGCGTCGTCATGCACGGGCGGAAGAACGACCACCGCGTCGGTAAGGTGCATCGTTTCGTGTTCCATCCGAAGGAGAAGCGCGTTATCGGCTTTACCGTGAAGCGTCCCGATTTGGCTTTTATGTTCCATCGCAAGGATATGTTCGTCTCGCTCGACGGTTACGACGTGGAAGACGGGCGCATCATGGTGCGCGACGAGTCCGACGCGCGCGACCGGGGAGCCGTCAAGGCGCTCGGCGTCGACTACGACGCATGCGTGCTCTGGGTCGGTATGCCCGTTATGACCCAATCCGGGGAAACGCTCGGGTACGTGGGGACGGTCACGTTCGACCGTACGACCGGCGCCGTTTTGTCGGTCCAGGTGGACGACGGGGTAGCCAACGACGCGGTGGTCGGCAAGCGTATCGTTCCGGCGGATCTGGTGAAGGGCTTCCGCACCGGTCAGGGGGCGGCGCTCGCTCCCATGGGCGAGTACGGCGCCCAGGAGAACGAGGATGCGCTGCTCGGGGCCATCATGGTGTCCGACGAGGCGGCTTCGATTGCGACCGAGGGCGGCGCGGCCAACGCGGCGGGCAAGGCGACGGCCGCGGCTGTGGGAAGCGTGAAGTCGGTCGTTGACGGGGCGAAACCCGCCATCGACGAGGCTGCGCGTGCGGCCGGCAAGGTCGTGAACAAGGGCGCGTATGCCACCGGAAAGCAGCTCGGCCAGGCCAAGGGCATGTTCTCCGCGTTCAAGCGCGAATACGACAGGGCGCGTCGAGACGATTAGGAAACGATTGCGTGCGTTGCAGAGGCGACGTGCGTTCGAACAGGAGGGGCGGGTTTCCGCAGGATCTTGTGAAGAAACGAATCAAAGCAACCAGCATGACCGAAACGGCCGAAGGGCACGGCTCCGAAGCGGGCAAAACCAGGCGCCTTCAGGCCGTGCGCGAGCGCGAGGAGCGCCTGCGCGAGCGCATCGCCGAGGAATCGCATGAGATAACCGCAGTTCACGGACATGAAATGGAGAAAGGCGATATTTTCAAGTTCGCCGGGCTCATCGCGTTCGTGCTCATCCTTGGCCTTGTTTGCGTGCTGCTGTGGCCCTATATCTCCGATGTGTTCTCCGAGGGGGGCGTCGACCGCTTGGTCGAGCGGGTGCGCAACGCCGGTCCTCTGGGCGTGCTGATGCTGCTCGGCATGCAGCTGCTGCAGATTATCGTGGCATTCATTCCCGGCGAAGTCGTCCAGATTGCAGCCGGCCTCATGTACGGTCCTTGGCTCGGGGCGCTCATCATCATCGTGGGCTGCTTCATTTCGAGCGCAATCATCTTCAAGATCGTGCACGCTTTGGGCGCACCGTTCGTGCAGAGCATGGTTCCCATGAAGTACCTCGAGAAGTTCCGCGCCTTCGAGCGGTCAGGCAAGCTGACCGCCGTCGTGCTGGTGCTGTTCCTCATTCCGGGCCTTCCGAAGGACGTGTTCACGTATCTGGTCCCCTTGACCGAGATGAAGATGAAGCCGTTTTTAATCGTGACCTGTGTCGCTCGTATCCCGGGCGTGCTGGTCTCGACGTTCGCGGCTTCAGGGTTCGCAAACGGACATGTGGAGATGAGCATCGCTTTGTTCGTGGCGGTGGGAATCGTGGCGCTTCTGGGCATCGTGTTCAAGGACCGCTTGTTCGAGCTCTTGGAGAAAAAAGGCCGTCCGCGTGAATCCGATACGAAAGGGAAGCGCTAGACCGCGCGTTAGAAAGCTACAGCTTGTCAACGGGGCGGCTTCGGTCGCCTTCTGCGTTAACGGTACGATGCCAGAACGGTTGCCCGGGTGGCGAAGTGGGTATGATGGCTCCATTGGCAAGGTGAGGAGGCCGCAATGAACGGTAACGATACAACGGCAGAGAACGCGGTGGATCAAGGACGGGAAACCGACCGGCCCGCGAAGCCCGAGCAAGCTGCGCCGGCCATGCAGCCTGAGGAAGCCGAGCAGTCCGTGCAGCCCGAGCAGGTCGTGCAACCCGAAGAGTCGCCTGCGCCGAGCGCGCAGCCCCAACAGGTCGTGCAGCTTCAACAGCAGGCGTCGATTGCGGAACAGCCCGAACAGGTCGTGCAACCTGCAGAGCAGCCCGAACAGGTCGTGCAACCTACGCAGCCTCCTGCACAGCAGGTCTCTCCGACGTCGCAGGGACAGCAGGCTTCTCAGCCTCAGCAGCCCCAGGCCTTCCAACAGCCTCAGACGTACGGGCAGGCCGCTCCCGCTTCCTGGCCCGGCCAGCCCCAGGCGCAGGCGCAGTATGCGGCCAGTGCGGCTCCGGAATCCTGGCAGCCGGCTGCGGCTCCCTACCAGCAGCCGCAGCAATCGACTGCCTACCAGCAGGGATCCGCCTATCAGCAATCGACTGCCTACCAGCAGCCAAACGGGGGCCAACAGACGAGCGGATACCAGCAGGCAAATGGGAGCCAGCAATCGGCTGCCTACCAGCAGACAGCTGGCTATCAGCAGCCTGGTTGGCAGCCCGGGCCCCAGCAATCGGCTTGGCAGCCGGGCTACCAAGCTGCGCCGCCCATCGTTTCCTCCAAGGACCACGTCGCTGCTGCGCTTCTAGCCATCTTCCTCGGCTCGCTCGGCATCCATAAGTTCTATCTCGGCTACAACCAGGCCGGATTCATCATGCTTGCCGTTACGGTGCTCGGCAGCATCATCACCTTCGGAATCGCCGCAGGCGTTATGGGCGTTATCGCGATTATCGAGGGCATTATCTATCTGGTGAAATCCCAATCCGATTTCGAACGCACCTACGTGTACGCTCAGAGGGACTGGTTCTAGCGGCTCTCGACGCACGGGTGCGGCATCGCGGCGGCGGGGCGTCTCGCTCGCAGTCCACGTCTCGCCCGTCCCGCCGCCGTGCGCCCATGCAGCCCACGCCCCGCCTGCTCGCACGTTGCACGTGCGTCCCTTCCCGCCCACGCTCGCTCCTGCGTTTGCGTCGCATTTCCTGTGAAACGCTGCGGGAGCGCTCGTTTTTCGATAGAATAAAGCCGCTTTGAAACTCGGTTTTCCCGCTGTCTAAGGAGGAGCTATGCCCGCTATTACCCGTGACCTCGTCAAAGTTCCCATCGATGTTGCGCCCGACATGCGCGAAACCTACATCGACAACTACATGAAAGCGACGCGCGGGACGGGTCGTCTCATGCTGTTCGCTTGCGACCAGAAGGTCGAGCACCTCAACGGCGACTTCTACGGCGAGGGCATCGACATTGCCGACAACGATCCCGAGCATCTGTTCCGCATCGCCCGTCAGGGCGTGTGCGGGGTCATGGCGGCCCAACGCGGTCTGGTGACCCAGTATGCGGCCGATTATCCCGAGATCAACTACCTGATTAAGATGAACTCCAAGACCAACCTGGTCAAGACCGCCCAGGAGGACCCGTACTCCCCGCAGCTGTACAGCCTCGAGAGCATCGTGGCGCTGCGCGACTCCGGCGTGAACATCGTGGGTTTGGGTTACACCATCTACCTGGGCAGCGAGTACGAAGCTACCATGATGGCCGAGGCAGGAGAGCTTATCGCTCAGGCTCATGCCGAGGGCCTGCTCGTCGTGCTGTGGATCTACCCGCGCGGCAAGGCCGTGACGGCCGAGAAGGACCCGGCCCTTATCGCGGGCGCTGCTGGCGTGGCGCTGTGCCTTGGGGCCGATTTCGTGAAGGTGAATCCGCCGAAGCCTGCCGACGGTACGGCTCCGGCCGAGGCGCTGGCCGTCGCCACGCAGGCATCGGGCCGTACGGGCCTCGTGTGCGCAGGCGGATCGACCGTCGACGCGCGCACGTTCCTCTCGCAGCTCTACGAGCAGATCCACGTGGGCGGGGCCGTGGGCAACGCCACGGGCCGCAACATCCATCAGCGTTCGCTTGACGAGGCCGTCCGTCTGACGAAGGCCATCAGCTCCATCACGCTGGCCGACTACTCGGTCGAGGATGCGCTTGCGGTGTTCAACGGCGAGAAGGACTTCACGCTGTAAAGCACGCTGCGCTATCGCTGCGAAGAATGGCGGGAGTCGCATTGCGGCTCCCGTTGTGCGAATTGCCCGAGCTTCCGCTCTTCATTCAGCTCAACCTTTGCTTCTTCGATGCAATCGACGCCGCTGCACGTGCACAGCTCCATGAGCCTGCGGTCTGCCGTCATAAGCGTTGCTGCCATGCGGCGGGCGAGCACGAAATAGAACATATCGTGGGTTGAGCGCTGTAACCTGGAGCCTTCGCTCAAGGCTTCCTGCTGTAGCGGTTCCAACGGGTAGAACTCATCGATTAAGTGATAAGACGCCAACTGGGGCTCGATCGCTATCGGATGGAAAGCCGCTTTCAAATACGGGAGACTTTCCGTTGCCGACAATCGTATTTGTTGCTGGATTTGCGATGATGTCCATCGCCTTTAGTATTCTTCGGCGCGGCTATATGGGGAACTGCAGATAATCTGTGACTTAAGTGCAGATTAATTCTCTTCTGGTTCAACTTCGGACAATGCCAAATTCTCTACGCGCCGAGTGTGCGGATAGGCACCACATAGATTCCATCGGGCCGGCGGTAGGCGGCTTCCGAGGCTCCTGTGACCACTGCGAGGAAGGATGGCTGCGGTGTGCGGCTTTTCGGGCTGGAGCACAGTTTCTCCCGAATCTTCTTGAGCTTCTTGGCGCCTTCCTCTACCTTATCATCGCTCATCTTTATCTCCATGGCGCCCCATCTGCCATCGGGCAGCTCCACCACGGCATCGGCCTCGAGCCCGGAGTCATCGTGGTAGTACTTCACGGGTGCGGCTTCCACGGCACCTGAAGCGCGCGCATATACGTCGATATCGCGCATGCAGAGGTTCTCGAACGCGAGGCCGAAGGTCTGCCAGTCCTGCAGGAGGGCGTCCGCGGACAACCCGAGAAGGCTTATGGCCAGCGAGGAATCGGCGAAGTAGCGTTTGGGCTTCGTGCGCATGCGCTCCGGGCTCCTCGAGGCGGGCACCCAGCCCGGCACCTCGTCCAAAAGATAGAGCGCGGCGAGCACGCTCAGCTGGCCTGCTACCTGCCGTAGCTGATGGTCGGTGGGCTTGTCTTCGGGGCCCAGTGCGAACACATCGGCGGCATAGGTTGCCTGCTTTGCCGATTGTCCCAGGTTGCGCGCCACGGAAAGCGCGGTCCTTCTGGCGAGGACGGAATCGCCGCCGAGGCGCGGGACGTTCACCTCGAAGGCGTTGGAGAGATACGAGCCAAGGAGGATGCCGCAGCCATCGGGAGTCATCCCCGCCGCCTCGGGCCATCCGCCTCTTGTTATCTCCTCGGCCAGAGTGCGCACTGAGGCATCCGGCGCCTGTACCGGCTCGAACTCCTCGTTGAAGAGTCCGCGCAAGCTCACCTTCCCGTTAGAGACATCGCTTTCGGCCAGCGTCATAGGGTGCATGCGCACGCGTCCAATCCTTCCCGAGCCGCTGTGCGATACCTCGCCCAGAGCGTGTGCGGATGATTCGGTGAGAAGCCAGCGGCCCTTGCCCGAGCCCTTGTCCACTTCGTGGCGGACGGCGTCCCATATGGCGGGCACACGCTGCCACTCGTCCACCACGTGCGGGGCATCGCCTGCCAACGGATATGCGAGATCAGCCGTGCTCAACTGCAGGTTGGTGCCTCTGTCCACGTACGTCACGCTGTTTGCGTGGGCGAGTGACGACCACGTCTTGCCGCACCACATGGTTCCCGAGACCTCAACCGCGCCGAATATCTTGAGGTAGCGTTCAATGGTTTCATCGACGATTCTTGGCCGGTAACCTTTAGGCCTCTCTGTGTATTCCATGACCGCTCCTCTCGTGAAAACCGAAAAAACGAATATAGACACACCGAAAAAACGAAACAATAAGCACCGAAAAAAGCTTTGCGGCGCGGTCGGGGAGGAGATTCGCGATGTGCCGAGGAAGCTGGTGGCGGCCAAGGACAAGATCGAGGTCCTGGAGGGAAGCGCCTGCTCCTGAAAGCGCGCGTCGCTACGTGCGAGCGTGCACTTCGGAACACCCTGGCCCCTTCCCGTGCAGCATGGACGTGCGGCATCGAGGCGTACGAGAGCGTTGCATCACCCTGGCGCCTTTTCGTGCAGCACGGACCCGTTTCATGCAACCTATGCGGTCGGGCGTGCAGCTCAGGTTCGTCTCGACGTTCTTCTGCACCTCGAGCGCTACACTGCTCATGGCAGGAAAGGAGGCCGGCAGTATGAGAATTTCGGTTGTGGAGGATGGTTCCTGTCCTGAGACCGAGGTTGCCATCAGGTGCAAGCGAGCCGACAAGCAGGTGATCGACATCCTCGCGCGCTTGCGGATGGCCGATTGCAAGGTCATGGGGTTCGCGGGCAAGACGACGCGCATCGTGAACGCCGAGGATGTTTGCTATGCGGAGTCGGTCGACGGGCGGACGTTCATTTACCTGGCGAACGAGGTTCTCGAATCGCCGTTGCGCTTGTACGAGGTCGAAGACCGCTTTTCGGAATTCGGCTTCGTGCGTATCGGCAAGTCGTGCGTTGTCAACTTCAACAAAATCGTAAGTCTCGAGCCCGAGATGAACGCCCGGTTGAAGGCGACGCTCGAAAACGGCGAGGCGGTTATCGTGTCGCGCCAGTACGTTCCTGCAGTGAAGCGGATGCTCGGAATGCTGTAAAGAGGACTTCGGCGAGTGGAAGAGTCTCGTCGGGTGCATGCGGACGCTGTCTCGGCGGCCGGGATCAATCGGGCGCGTTTTTGGTCGCAAGGCCGAGCGCGGCGAGATGTTAAGGAGGAGCACATGAACGGTAGAGAGAGCTTCGAGAGATCGATGGTCGAGGATGCGCGTCCGTGCGGATACGCAAGGTCGCTCGTACTGAACATCTGCGTGGGCTTTACGGCCGTGGCGGTGTTGGCGCTTATTTTGGGGAGTCTGTTCGCGGGAGAGGAGAACCAACAGGGCATCTTCTACGGCTGGTCGTGCCTTGCCGTATGCGTAGTCGCCGGTATATTGCAAATGCTGTGCTTCACTCCGATAGCGATAAAGCGCATGGGCTACCCTGCTCGGCTGGCCCTGTTCGGAATCGGCTTCTTTCCGATTCTCTCGCTCTGCGCGTGGGTTTTGAGGTGGTTCCCGGTTGACAAGCCGGGGGCGTGGGCGGGTTTCGCCGTTGGGTACCTGCTGATTTTCGCAGTGATGACGGGTATTTTCACGGTGCTGTACCGCAGCCGCGCTAAGGAGATGAACGAAAGGTTGGCGGAGTACCGCAGCCGCGTCTCGAACGAAAAGGGGCCTCAGCGCTAAACCGTACCGGCTTGCCGTACGTGCTCTTGCGGAGGCTTTCCGTCGAATCGAAATAATTTCTCCATGCGGGTCAGGATTTTCCTGGCCCGTTCGTATTGTAGGTGACAACGTTGTTCATGCGATTCGAAGCGCGCCAGTTGCCGAACGCGGCGGGCGCCCGTAGGAAAGGAGGGGCATGGAAGGCAGGGGAGCACGACAAGCAGGAGTCGCAGCATGCG
>CAUVMU010000007.1:0-15489 GCA_963552775.1 uncultured Eggerthellaceae bacterium
CATGGTAGGCGTACGGCGCGATGGCGAGCGCGTCCCAGTAGCCCGCGTTCGTCGCGAGGAGACCCGTCGACGACCACGTGCCGCCGGTGCGGGCCTTCGCCTCCTTGGCGATGCGGGCCGCCGTGCCCGTGGCCGACTCGCCGGCGATGCGCACCGGCGCGGTCCCGGTCACCTCCTGTATCTGGTCGGCAACGTCCTGGGAGACGGAGAAGGGTCCGCCGCATATGATGACCTGGGAAGGCTGCAAGCGCACGAGCTCGGCTTTCGTAGCGTCCGAGAGGCTTTCGGTCGCCGTCATGAGTACCGGGGCGTCGGCCAGGCCGGCTATCCCCGACGCGCTGAGCGCATCCCAATACCCGCTGACGGCTGCTACCACCACCATGCCGCCCTTGTCCGAGAAGCCGGCTTCGTCGCCCACGATAGCGCTCATGGTGCCGAGCGCGTCATCGCCCGACAGCCGCTCCCATACGGCGGGCAGGTGCACGTCGCCGTGCTTCTTCGCGGCATCGAACGCGGCCACGGCGCTCTCAAGGACAGCAACCCCTTCGTTCACCTGGACCTGCGTTGCGCTCGAGTCGTTCACGAGCCGCTGCGCGGCGGCTATGGCACCACGCAGCGTCGATTTATCGGCCGCGGTCGCCCACAGGGTGTTGTAGCTCAACCCGGCGCCGCTCGTCGCCTCGACCGTGGCGTCGACGTCCGCCTGCGCCGTCCTGATGGCAGCCTTCAGGGCGCTCTTGTCGGCGACCAGCTTCACCTCGCCGCTCATCGCGGCGAAACCACGCTCCCCGTCGGACGATACGGGCACGACCCGGTAGTAGTAGGCAACGCTCATCTTGGCGGTCTCATCGACGTACGTCAGAGCGGCGGCGGTGCCAAGCGTCTCGAACGGTCCGCCGATCGCCTGCGAACGCTCGATCGTGTAGCTTGCAGCGCCCGTCGATGCCTCCCAGGAAAGCTCGATGGATGCGTTATCGGAAGACGACTGAGCCTTCAGATTCGCAGGAGCAGGCAGGATGCTGCCCGCAGCCACTTTTTCAAGCGCCGCGCTCACATCCAAGAACCCATGCCCGAAATCCTCCGGTAGACCGATATCGCGCGCCGTGCTCTCGAGCGCGTCCTTCGCCTGCGGGGCGGACAGCCCCGGCTTGTAGGCAAACAGCAGCGCAGCGGCGCCCGCCACCATGGGGCTCGCCATGGACGTACCCTGCAGCCTGCCGTATTGCCCGGGCGTGCCATCGCGGAACGTCGAGTAGATCTTAGCGCCAGGCGCGGTTATGTCCTTGTACTGGTTGTGATCGGAATACGTCCACGGCCTGATAGCAGGGTTCTTCTCGCCGCTGATGGTCGCGGCCGTCACGGAGACGCACTCGTCGTAATCGGAGGGCTGGGCCATGGTTTCGCGTGCCGCGTTCCCCGCAGCGCACACGCACAGGATGCCCGCACCCGTGGCCTTCGTCACCGCAGCGTGCAGCGCCTTGTCATCGGCGATGGCTGCGTTGCGCGTCTCGTCGGACACGTTCGGGTCGTCCACGATATCGCTCAGGTATCCGCCCAGACTCATGTTGACCACGCGTACGTTCGCCTCCTGGGCTACCGTACGCCCGTCGCCGTCGGAGTCGCTGTACAGGTACTCGAACGCTTTGATTACCCATTTATCGTCAGTGTAGAGGTTGTACTTGCCCGGCGTCGATGCAGGCGTCGTCTTCATCACGTTGACGGGCAGAACCTTGGCGTTATACGAAACGCCGGCGATGCCCGTGCCGTTGTTCGCCACACCGGCGATGATGCCCGCAACGTGCGTGCCATGGCCGAGCTGGAAGATGTTCGCGTAGTCCTCATCGGAGCACAGCTCGAGCTTCTGCTCCCGAACCACATCGTACATGCGCTCGGTGTCGATATTGGCCTGCAGATCCTCGTGCGCGTAGTAGATCGGCGAGTCGAACACGGCGACCGATACCGCGCCTTCCGTCTTGGCGAACTCCCACGCTTCAGGAGCCTTGACGGCCTGGAGCCACCACTGGCTGGCCAGCGCGTTCCAGTCGAGATTCGGATTGGCCGCCGGATCGTTCACCGTGACAGCAAGCGGGGAAAGCGCGGATTCCGACGAGAGCGGGGCAAGGGGGAAACCGGCCGAGTCCGATTCGACCGCGCCAGCAGTACCAAGAGCATCGGCGTTATCGGTATCATCGGAGGTGCCAGCCTCCTCAATCGGCTCCACCAGGCGGTAACGGTAGTTCGGCTGGGCATATGCCACACCCGGCTGAGCTTCCACCGTCGCGACGGCCTCGGCCACCGATTGGCTTTCCGCAACGGTGACCAGCGCGATTTCGTTCTCGGACGCGACGGCGGACTCGGACAACGTCTCCACCTGCGCGACATCCACCGAATCGAGCGCCCGATCCTTGACCGTATCCGTCGCGCCGTCCTCGTATACGACGATAAGCTCCTGATCCGCGTACATTCCGGCATCGGCCTGCTCCTCGAGCGAAAGGACGCGCATGCGGTACGAGTCGCGCTGCTCGAGGTCCTGCTGGGATATGGAATCGTCGACGGCCCGATCGACGAGGGTCGACGCTTCGGCCCCACGGTCGAAATCGGCGTGCGTTCGCTCGTTTGCCCAAGCCGATGAAGGAACCAGGCCTATCGGCAACGCGAGCGCAAGGGCGAGCGACACCGCTCGCTGCGTAAATGAGAGCATGTTACCCCTATCGTACGGCTATTAGTTTGCTAAAGTTTACTAGAATAAGTCTAGGATAACATAGTTACGCCGCATGTTTTGCAGATAGCGTCCGCCGAACGGAGCGTCGGACAAACAGGGAGCCGGCGTACCGGCGATCGCGGACGGCGGGCATGTAGGCGCCGTCGTCGGCCTGGCCCACGACGACGGCGGCGCACCGGCGATCGCGGACGGCGGCATGTAGGCGAGGCCCGACAGCCCAAACCCCCGGCCGACCGGCCTCTCGACATCCCGCGCCCGGAACGCGCGGGAGCCCGCCGAAGCGGGCTCCCGAAAGCAAAGCGTAGGTGCGCAGCGTGCAGATCCGAAGGCTTAGCGCTTCGAGAACTGCGGGCGCTTGCGGGCCTTCTTCAGGCCGTACTTCTTGCGCTCGACCATACGGGAATCGCGCGTGAGGAAGCCGGCCTTCTTCAACTCGGCACGGTAGTCGCCGGCTGCGAGCAGGGCACGCGAGATGCCGTGGCGCAGGGCACCTGCCTGACCAGAGATGCCGCCGCCGTTGAGCAGGGCGATCACGTCGAAGTGGCCGGCGGTGTCCGTCACCTTGAACGGGGCGGTAGCGGCGTCGACGAGGGCCTGACGGCCGAAATACTCGACGGCCTCGCGACCGTTGACCGTGACCTTGCCGGTGCCCGGAACAAGACGAACGCGAGCCACGGCGTTCTTCCTACGGCCGGTGCCGTAATACAAAGCTTCGTTTGCCATGACTAGCCCTCCATCTTAAACTCGCGAGGGTTCTGAGCTGCATGCGGGTGCTCAGGACCGGCGTATACTTTGAGCTTTTTGCCCATGGCACGACCCAGCGTGTTCTTCGGCAGCATGCCCTTGATCGCATGCTCGAGCACGCGCTCGGGATGCTTGGCGATGGCCTCGTTGAACGACTCGGACTTCAGTCCGCCCGGATAGCCGCTATGACGGTAGTAGCGCTTGTCGGTGGCCTTGTTACCGGTCACGCGAACCTTCTCGGCGTTGATGATGACGACGAAATCGCCGGTGTCGACATGCGGCGTGTATTGCGGCTTGTTCTTACCGCGCAGAATCTTGGCCGCCTCGACGGCGATGCGACCGAGCACCTGGTTCTCAGCGTCGATCAAGACCCATGCGCGCTCGACCTCGTTGGGCTTTGCGTAGTACGTCTTCACTTCAGTTTCCTCCAAAACTAGGGAGCCTGCCTCACGCTGTTAAAGCAGAGCAGCCGGCCCTTCCCGCTTGCGCGGATGTTGGTTTTCAAAAGTGCAAACCGCTCGGACGCCGGTTTCCTACGCCGACACGCCTGCTCGGGCCTGGACTCCCTCGCCTTGGCGCTTCCGAACCGCATTTGCGTCACGGGGCTTTTGAAAGCGAACTTAGGTATTGTAGGATGGCTTGCGCGGTTTCGTCAACGAGAAACGCTTGTTGAAAAGGAATTTCGCAGTTTGCACAAAACCGCCCGGGAGCTTTGCCCGAAGGCCGGGCAAGGCGGCCCGCAGGGTCTTGCAGCTGCTGGATTCTGCTCGCCGCAAGGCCTTGTGGCGAGCAGGTCATCGCCGATAGATGCAACTTGGGCGGACGAAAGCGCAACTCGGTTCGTAGCGGATTCGCCCTGGGAAAACAATGCGCTATCATTCGCAAGAAAAGAACACGCGAGAAAAGGATTGGCGCTATGGGAAAACACGTAACCGCGGTTGATGAGCTCGGGCATGGGACACGCGAGAAAAGGATTGGCACTATGGGAAAACCGAAAAGCGCGATTAGGACGATTTTCCTGATGCTTGCCGCCCTCATCGTTCTCTTCGTCGCCATAATCTTCGGTCTGCGTTGGCACAATGGCGAAACCTACACGATCGTGCATCGAGCGAGTTTGACGGACTCGGCAACTCGATACGAAACGAATGATCAAATTCGAGCAATCGAAACGCCCTCTCTCAAGGGGTTCCATTTCATTCCGGAAGAGCGCTTGCATCCAGGGGTCGTCGTCGTATACGGAGGCTCCGAGGGATCGCCGGGCTATGAACGGGCCCGGGCGGTTTTCGAGCAAGGATATGAAACGCTCGCCCTCTACTTCTGGGGCCAGGAAGGCCAGACGCCGACGCTTGCAAACGTTCCGCTCGAGCAATTCGACGAGGTCGAGACGTATATCGAAGAGCACGTCGAGCGGCCCTTCCCCCTAACCGTTATCGGCACGTCGAAGGGAGCCGAGTTCAGCGCCGAACTTGCCGCACACGGCTTTGCAATCGACAATCTCGTTAACTTCGCTCCCGCCGACCACACCTATTCCGGGCTCGATTACACGACCCAGGACGATCTTCCGAGCTTCACCTACCGAGGCGAACCCGTTCCCTTCGCATCGTTTCGCTCTGCTGATTTCGACGTTGCGGCAAAGCTTATCTGGGATATGGTGACGAACGCCCCGCCTTCGTACCGCGCGTCGTACGAATCTGCTGCCGCTCATTCCGACGATGGCACGCGCATAGATTTATCCAGCTTCGAAGGCAATGCCCTCTTTTTCGCAGGGGAAAAGGACGCCATGTGGCAAAGCGATGTGGCCGCAAAAAACCTTGCAGCTCAGTCCGATGCCTTCGAGGCGCACGTGTACCCCGGCGCCGGCCACGTCTTTTCCGATCGCCTGGACGAATTCGGTACCGGTTGGGAAATCATGCTCGGCGGAACGGTCGAGGGCGGGGCGGAAGCCTACGAGGATTCCAATAGGATCCTCTTCGACCGGCTTGCTCGGTGGCACGGCCGGTTATAAAGCCCGTCCCGAACGCCCAGCGGCGATAAACGCCCAACGGTGATAGAGAGAGGTTCGGGGACGGCGGACGCCTTGAAGCACCGGGGGAAGCACCGCATGCCGCCAGCCCCGTCAGCGCCCCGCTTACAGGCGTGCGTCGAAGAAGCCCTTGACCTTCGCGAGCGATGTCGCGAGAACGCGTGCCTCGTCGGCCGAAAGCCCCGAGAGGGCCGCAGCGAGCATCTTCTCGTGGAAGAGCCTGTGCGCGCGGTACACCTTGCGCCCGCGGGCCGTAAGCGAGAGCAGCACTTTACGGCGGTCGTCCGAGCAGCGCTCGCGGCGCACGTATCCTTGCCGCTCGAGCTTCTTCGCCGCCGTGGTCAACGTGGCGAGCGTCACGTTGAGCCTGCTGGCGACGACGTTCATGGGATTGTGCTCGTAGAGCCCCACCGCCACCAGCGTATGGATATCGGCTATGCTCAAGCCCCGGGAGAAGCGGCTGTCAAGCGACTGCTCCTCGATGCGCAGGATGGAGTTGAACGTCCCGGACAACAGCTCGTCGAGCGTCAGGCTCTGCTCGAGCAGAGGCGCATAGCTTTCCGACATGGCGCCACCTCCTTTGTCAGTTTTTACCTGTCGGCGAGCGACTTCGCGCGTGGAAGTCGCATGGAATCGCTGGGGGGCTTGACCCCGTCACCGTATAATTAATTAGATAGTCAAAGTAATTACAAGGCGATTTTGCCTTAAACCTGCTTTTTTACGCAATTGCCGAGGAGGACGCAGTGGGTTGTACGGTTATCGGCTGCGGGAAGGCCGTTCCCGCACGCGAAGTCAGCAACGACGACCTGTCTCGCCTGGTCGACACGACCGACGAGTGGATCGTCGAGCGCACGGGCATCCGAACACGACGCGTCTCCACGACCGAAACCGCCACCGACCTGGCCGTAGCCGCCTCGCGTGCGGCGCTCGGACTGCCTGCGGCCAACCGCATCGAAGCTGCAGGGTGGGCGAGCGGGAGCGCCTCGCCGGTCGCTGGCGCCTGCGACCCAACGGAAACCCTCCAAAGCATCAATCTGCTCATTTGCATGACCATCAGCCCTGATGCTACCGTACCCTCCCAAGCCGCGCTCGTGCGCAGCGCGCTCGGGCTCTCAAACGCCGTTGCATTCGACCTGAACGCAGCCTGCACGGGCTGCGTGTACGGCATGACCGTAGCCGAGAGCATGATGGCGGCCAGCAACCTCGCGGCGGGCGGGCGCGGCAACCGGATACGCCGCGCCCTGGTCGTGGGCGTCGAGCGCCTTAGCCGCATTACCGACTGGACCAATCGGACCACCTGCATCCTGTTCGGAGACGGAGCCGGGGCCGTCGTTCTCGAATGGAGCGACGAGAAGCCCGGCATCTTGAGCAGCTTTTTGAAGAACACCGACGACAACGAGTTCTCGCTCGCGCGCAGGAACCTGTTCGATTACAGCACCTTCCCCTTCCCACACGGGAGCGACAAAGAAAAAGGCGCGGGCGATGCGGGCGATGCGGGCGGAGAAGGGGGCCCTGTCGGCAAAACCGCAGCCGACGGGGAGAAAGCCGGCGGCAGCCATGATATCGAGGCGACGTTTTCCCCGTTCATCGTCATGAACGGGCAGCAGGTGTTCAAGTTCGCCACCTACGCGATGGTCGAGGCCATCGAGGCCGTGCTCGAACGCGCGCAAACCGACATCGGCGATGTGGCCTGCATCGTGCCCCATCAGGCGAACGAGCGCATCATCCGTTACGCCGCCAAGAAGCTCGGCACGCCGATCGACCTGTTCCAGGTGTCCATCGCGTCTACGGCCAATACGAGCGCCGCAAGCGCGCTCATGGCGCTTGCCGACGCGTACCTCGGCGGACGCATCAACGAGGGGGACAAGGTCGTCGTCGCCGGCTTCGGCGGCGGACTTACGTCGGGCGCCGTTCTGTTCGAGGCGTAAGCGAGCCCTGCTCTGCGCCTCCGCTCATATACCCTTGACGGCATGCGGAAACGCTGCTATCGTCCGCGAAAAACAAGCCCGCACCGCAAGCGGGGACATGCACGAAAGGGGCTTACATGACCGGAATCCAACAGCCGCACTACACCGACGCTGCACGCGCCTACCGCAATAGGATGATCCCCAACGCGCCGAGCATCCTCGCCGCCACCGACCCCGATTTCGCCGAGCGCTTGGAGAATTTCGCGTTCGACACCGTAGTCAACAGCGACGATATGGACGACCGCACACGCTTCATGTGCATTCTCGCCGCCCTGATGGGCTGTCAGGAAGTCAGCACGTTCAAGGTCATGTCCGCTGGAGCCCTGAACTTCGGCGTGACCGCGACCGAGATAAAGGAGATCGTCTACCAGGGGGTCAACTACCTAGGCCTCGCCCGTGCGCTACCCTTCCTGCGCGGATTCAACGAAGTGCTCGAGTCCCGCGGCATCGACCTGCCGCTCGAGTCCCAAGCGGTTGCCGCGCCCGATGAGCGCCTGCAAGCGGGCAATGCGGTCCAAGTCGATATATTCGGCGAGGGAATCCGCGAAAACTGGGTATCCGGCGACGAAAAGCGTCGTACCATCAACCGTTGGCTCGCCGAGAACTGCTTCGGCGACTACTACACGCGCACGGGCCTGACGCTCGAGCAGCGCGAGATGGTCACATTCTGCTACCTTGCCGCGCAGGGAGGCTGCGAGCCGCAGCTGACCGCACACGCCATCGGGAACATGAACCGGGGCAACGACGCGGAGTTCCTGTACAAGATCGCCCACCAGTGCCTGCCCTACATCGGCTATCCGCGCACGTTGAATGCCTTGGCCTGCATCGATGCGGCTGCAGAGCAGCTGCGCGCCGACGGCACGACCACCGTCGAGAAGTAGGCGCGCTCGCCTTCCGCATCGTCCAGGCTCTCGTACACCGCCTCGTCCGCCAGTCCGCAGTTCGCCACGGCCGACGCGCGGTCGAGGTTGCCTTGGGCGCGCAGAAACGCGACGAGTCGTTCCATATCGCGGCCGACCTTCATGTACACCGTGCTCGTCGGAGGCTCTGAAGCGCCATCGGGCCCGTCCGACAGGTCCGCAAAACCGAGCGCTGTCGGTGTTGGGACGATGACCAGGCGCTCGGGTCCCTCGCAGAGCGCCGTTCCCAGGCGCGCGGCCACCGCGCAGAACGACGTCACGCCCGGTACGATTTCGGCGTCGAAACCGCGCGCGACGACGCGCTGATGGATGCGCACGTACGTGGAATACACCGTGGGGTCGCCCAGCGTCGCGTAGACCACGGTCTTACCGCAGGCAAGACGCTCGCACACCTGTTCGGCGATACGGTCGTAGGACGCGTCGGCCGCAGCTCGGTCGCGTACCATAGGCGTTGAGCAGACGAGCAGCTCCTTCCCCTCGATGTACGACTCGATGATCCCGTGCGCCGTGCGCCGGCCGTGCCCGATGTCGGGGACGGCCACTAGATCGGCCGCCTGGAGCAGCCGCACCGCCTTCATTGTGAGCAGTTCGGAATCTCCCGGCCCCACGCCGACGCCGTACAGCTTCCCAATCGCTGCGTTCCGTTCGTTCATGTAACCGCCTACTCACGTTCGTCGTTCGATGCCAGGTACAAAAGCGCGTTGCATACGGCCGCAGCCACGTTGCTGCCCCCTTTTCGGCCGACCGCCACGATGAACGGCACGTCGAGCGAGCAGATGAGCTCCTTCGACTCGACCACGTTCACGAAGCCGACCGGCACGCCGATGATGAGCGCGGGCTCGACAACTCGGCCCGCACGCACCAGTTCGTACAGGCGCACGAGAGCAGTCGGGGCGTTGCCGATGGCGTATACGAGCGGCTCTCGCAGGTCGGCCGCACGCTCCATGCACACCGCCGAGCGCGTGACGCCCCGCGCACGCGCCTCGTCCGCCACCGACGCGTCGCCGATGAAGTTGTACGCCTGCCCCCCAAAACGCGCGAGCACCCGCTTGTTGATTCCCGCGAGCGCCATGGTCGTGTCCGTCACGATCGAGCAGCCCGCGCGCAGAGCCCCTACGCCCCGCGCGACCGCATGGGGGGAGAACCGCAGACTGTCGGCGTAGTCGAAGTCGGCGGTCGTATGGATGACCCGTTTGATGACCGGCGCGTTCTCGGGGTCGAGGACGCGCGGGCCCAGTTCGCCCTCGATAAGGGAGAAACTTGTGCGCTCTATATCGGCCGGCGCCACGTGCGCAAGCCCGCTTAAATCGCCCATAAGCCTCCTTCCTTCCGCCGTCTACGCACTTGCGCGCAGGATCTGGTACACCAGGTCCATGTCCAGGCTCCTCCGGACAATATCCGCCAGTTTATCGTATTGCTCCTGCTTGTAAGCCGTCATATCGCGCGCAACCAGGGCATCGGGGTCGAGCCCCCGCGCCGCGAGCAGCGCCGACACGAGCGCCTGCGCGCATGCGGTGCTATCGAACAGTCCATGCAGGTACGTACCGTACACATTCCCCTGCTGGCACCCGTCGAGAACCTCGGGGCCGCCCTCTCCCCCGCCGCTCCCTTCCCCCGACGAGTGCAGGCCGTCTCCTTCCCCCGACGAGTGCAACACGGCGAACGGACGGCCTCCCAGCCGCTCGGTTTCGCCCATGTGAATCTCGTAGCCTTCGACCGTCGCGCCTGAAAGGCTCGCGAGCGCGCCTTCGACCGCCGCGATTTCTCCGCGGGAGCGAACCTGCCGCTTTATGGGTAAGAAACGGGTATCCACGGGCAAGAGCCCGAGGCCGGCAACGGATGACCCCGCTTCGCCCTCGACGCCGGTCGCATCGGTTATCGTGCGGCCGAGCATTTGGTAGCCGCCGCACACGCCCAGCACGGGAATGCCCGTCGAAGCTCGCTTGAGCACTGCGGCCTCAAGGCCGTTTTCGCGCATCCAACGCAGGTCGCCCAGGGTGCTTTTCGTGCCGGGAATCACGATAAGGTCAGGGGTTCCCAGATCGCGAGCGCGCGATACGAGGCGGACCCCCACACCCTCCACCGCGTCGAGCGCGATGAAGTCCGTCGCGTTCGAAATGCGCGGCAGGCGGATGACCGCGATATCCACGACCGCGCGCGCAACGCCCGAGAGAAACCGGTCCGACAGACTGTCCTCGTCGTCGATATCGAGCTCGACGTACGGGACGACCCCCGCCACCGGCACGCCCGTCAGCGCGCGCAGCTGCACGAGACCCGGGTCGAGAAGAGTCGCATCGCCGCGAAACTTGTTCACAACCGTGGCCTTCACCCGCGCGCGCTCATGAGGCTCGAGCAGCATCAACGTCCCCGCAAGCTGCGCGAACACGCCCCCTCGGTCGATGTCTCCCACGAGCAGCACCGGAGCGTTCGCGCGAGCGGCCATGCCCATGTTCACGATGTCGTCGGCCTTCAGGTTGATCTCGGCCGGACTCCCCGCGCCCTCGATGACCACAATGTCGAAACGGCTCGCCAGATCGCGGTAGCTCCCCATAATCTGGGGCACAAGCGACGCCTTGCGCGCGAAGTAGTCGCGCGCGCTCATCGTGCCGATCGGGCGACCGGCCACGATAACCTGCGACCCCACATCGCTTGTGGGCTTCAGAAGCACTGGATTCAGAGCGGCCTCGGGCTCGATACCGGCCGCTTCGGCCTGCATGAACTGCGCGCGTCCCATTTCCAGGCCATCTGCCGTAACGGCGGAGTTCAGCGCCATGTTCTGGGCTTTGAACGGAGCTGTGCGGTACCCGTCCTGTGCAAAAACACGACACAGGCCGGCCACGAGCAGGCTCTTGCCCACTCCCGACATCGTTCCTTGCACCATCAGGGGAAGCGCGGTCATAGCAGAACCTCCTCCACTGCCCGTATCGGGCGCTCGCTCCTTTCGCGATAGCACCTTCCGATCATAGGCCCACCACCTGGAAAAGCACCGTCGCCGTCAGCAAAACGAGCATGCATGCGAGACCCGCGGATGCGAGCATGAGGCGGTTGGCGCGCAGGATGTCACGCGGTTCGATCGCGCGCAGGTCGTCGCCAAGAAACGGCTTGTCCACCACCCTTCCGAAGTACGATGCCGGTCCCGCCAGGCGCACTCCGAGCGCGCCGGCGCAGGCCGCCTCGGGATGCCCGGCGTTCGGCGAGGCGTGCTGCAGGCGATCGCGCAAAAACGTGCGGAACGCACGGGGTCCGTCCAGGCCGACGAGCGGGGCCGCCGCACACATAAACAGGCCCGAGACACGAGAGGGGATGAAATTCAATACATCGTCGAGGCGAGCTGCGGCCCATCCGAAGCTCCGGTAGCGCTCGTTTTTGTACCCGACCATGGAATCGAGCGTGCTCGCCGCCTTGTAGCACGCGCCCGCAACCGGACCGCCAAGCGCCATGAACAGCAGCGGTGCGATCACTCCGTCCGACGCGTTCTCCGCAACGGTCTCCACGGCGGCGCGTGTCACCCCGGCCTCGTCGAGGGAGGCCGTATCGCGCCCCACAATGCGACCGACAGCCCGCCGCGCCTGGTCGAGAGAGCCCCCCTGCAGCGCTTCGTACACGCGCATGCTCTCGTCGCGCAGCGAGCGCGCGGCGAGCATCTGGTAGCACATAAGGCTGGCCACGGCTATCCATGCTATGCGGCCGAACAGGGAGCAGGCCGCGAGAATGAGTGCCGCGACCAGGCCCGACAGTCCCACGACCAACGCGACGAGCACGGCCCCGACAGCGCGCTCCCCGCTCGGCGAGGCGGGAAAGGCCCCCCTCAAGAGAGGCTCGAGCGCAGCGATGAGGCGCCCTATCCAGCGAACGGGATGCGGGAGGCGCTCCGGATCGCCGAACAGCACATCGAGTACGCAGCCGATGCAGAGCGCTATCAGGCAGTCGGGCATGCGCCCTCCGTCCCATGCGCCGAGCGAAAGCCCGCCGCCTCCGGCCTTTGCGCGCAGCAGGCACCTGCTGCCCCGTACGTTACACGAGAACCCACCGCTTCCGGGTTCCGCCCGCAACAGGGTTCGTTTGTCCCGGGCTCATACGCCGCGCAAGCCGCAACAAACCGCTCGGCGATCCAGGGGGCACCCGGAAAATACAGATGGGGAAAGCCCGCGTAGAGCGTCGACGACACGTGCGCGCAGGCCCAAGAGCGCGTCGATTGGGGTTTGCGCGCTAAAAACGCCTCTCCCGGGTCTTTACTGTCCCAATAATGGAACTCATGGGCAGGCAACTGCGCACCTGCAGGGGCGATCAAGCTGTCGGCGGCAGCTTCGAGCGTCACGTAGCCGAAGCGCCCCAACCTCGACGTGCGGAAGCCGCGCTCGGAGAACACGCCCGCTCCCTCGTGAAAAACCCCCTGTTCATCCTCGAGCTCGGCATGCAGATACAGAAAACCCCCGCACTCCGCCACCGTCGGCATACCCGCCTCGACAGCCTCGCGAATCTGCGTGCGCAGCGCCCGGTTCGCCGCAAGTTCGCGCGCATGAAGCTCAGGGTAGCCTCCCCCGAGATAGAGGCCCGCAGCCCCCGCAGGAAGCTCGGCGTCCTCGAGCGGCGAGAAGAATGCGAGGCGCGCGCCAAGGCGCTCGAGCAGTCGCAAGTTTTCAGCATAGTAGAAGCAGAATGCCCGGTCCCGTGCAATCGCGATACGAGGCCCCTCCGCCAATGCCCGTTCGCGCCCGGACGGCGGCACGCCGAGAGCGCCGGGGTCATAGTCCACCTCCGCGCTCGAACGCGCGAGGGCGAGCAGCGCTTCAAGGTCGATCGACTCCTCGGCAGCCTCGGCAAGACGGGAGAGCTTCGCCTGCAGGTCCTCCACCTCGGATGCCGCGATGAGGCCCAGATGCCTGCTTTCGAGCGCACAGGATTCGAGCGAAGGCAAATACCCGAGAACGGGAAGCCCCGTCTCTTCCTCCACCAGACTTTTGAGACGCGGATACAGCGCCTTCGACACGCGGTTGAGCACCACGCCCGCCAGGCAGCTCGGAGAGCGGAACTCCGCGAAACCGCGCACCTCCGCTGCAAGCGACCGCGCACGACCCCGCCCGTCTACCACGAGCACGACCGGGGTTCCCGTCGCGCGGGCAACATCCCACGCCGATGCGTCGTCGCTGACCGCGATGCCGTCGTAGTACCCCATGGCGCCTTCGAGCAGGGCGAGATCGCACCCTTGCGCCGCGTCGGCGAGCAAGGCGCACACGACGGGCTCGGGAGAGAGGAACAGGTCGAGGTTGCGCGCGTCGGTACCGATGACCTCGCGGTGGAACAGCGGATCGATGTAGTCCGGACCGCATTTGAACGAGGCGAGCCGCATCCCCCGCACCTTGAAGGCTTGAAGAAGAGCGCAGGTCACCGTCGTCTTCCCCGCGCCGCTTGCCGGAGCCGCCACGAGCAGGCGGGGCACACGGGCTTTCATCGCGCACCGCCTGCGCTAATCAAATACACCGGGTTCTGGCCCATCATCATGTGATGTCCGCCCACGTCGCGAGCGCGGGCCACGGTCACCGAAACGACCTCGGCGTCGGCGAGCCCCTGATCGGCGAGAACCCGCAGCGTCTCGGCGAGCGTTTCGAGGACGATGGCCGATATCACGATTCTGACCTGCGCATTCGCTTGTACGGAGGCGCGCACGATGCCCTCGAGGTTTCCGGCCGAGCCTCCCACGAACACACGGTCGGGCACCGGCAACCCGGCGAGCGTTCGGGGAGCCGTCCCTTCCACCACCTGCAGGTTCGTCGTGCCGAAACGCTCTTTGTTCAGACGAATCAACTCGCACGCCGCCCCGTCGCGCTCCACGGCGAACACGCGCCCCCAAGGCGCGGCGAGCGCGCATTCGACGGATACCGAACCGGTGCCCGCACCGACGTCCCACACCGTCGCATCGGAGGCTATGCGCAGCTTGGAGACGGCAAGCGAGCGCACCTCCGCCTTCGTCATGGGCGCCCCTCCGCGGACGAACTCGTCGTCGCCGAGTGCAGGAGCTGCAAACTCCCTGTTCACAGGATGGGGATTCAGGGCAAGCAACACCGCAAGGTCCCCGAACGATTCTCGGGAGAGCTCTGCGGCCGAACCGTGCACGATGCGTTCATCGGAGTACGAAAGACGCTCACCGACCCACACGTCAACGTCGCCGAGACCGCTCTCATCCAGTTCGCGGCAGATATCGTGCACCTTGGTCGCGCCCCCGGTGAGCACGAATGTCTTCACGTGCGCCTGCACGGCTCCCCGCACGTTGCACGCCCGGCCATGCGCAGACACCAAGTAGGCGTCCTGCCAGGTCGTTTGCAGTTGAGCGCAGAAGTACTGCAACGAGGAGACCCCCGGAATCGTCTCAACGTCGAATCCCCCCGCCGCCTCGAGCGCATCGCGCAGTCGCGAGGCTCCGCTGTAGAACCCCGCATCGCCGGAGAACAGGACCGCAGCGGTTGCGGTTGGGGCCGCGGCAGCGGAGCGCCCCAGGGCGGAAACGATGTCCGCCGCAGCCGTAAGGCGAAGCTTCTCGCAGTTCGGCAACTCGAACGGCGCAATGAGGCGTTCCGCCCCCACGAGCACGTCGCAGTCTTTTACCGCGCGCTGCGCCGCAACGGTGAGCGTATCGGGATTCCCCATGCCCGCCCCCACCAGAAAGACCTTCATCGTCCGCTCCTTCCGCTCGCCGCTGCAGCGGCCGCGCGACGCACGAGCTCGACCTGCACGTCCTCTAGGCTCAGGCCTTGTTCAGGCGCAGGTCGGCTCACCACGATCAAATGCGTGCCGCACGATCGGGCAGCTTCGACCTTCTCCCAAAAGCCTCCGCGCGTACCCGACGCCTTCGTTGTCAGCGTCGCGATGCCGAACTCGCGCAGGACGACTTCGTTCAGCTGTGTGGAGAACGGCCCCTGCATAGCGATCAGATGCGCCTCAGGAATCCCCGTGGCCCACGCAGCGCGCAGCGACTCCTCCACGGGAAGGACCCGCGCGAACACCCGCTCTCTGAAATCTTCGATGGCCTGCGCGTATACGGCAAGCTCCTTCACACCGGTCGTAACCAGGCTGCGACCGGGCCGCTTGGCGGCGAGCTCGGCCGCCTCGCGCACC
>CAUVMU010000008.1:0-15081 GCA_963552775.1 uncultured Eggerthellaceae bacterium
GCGGCCTTCCGTCTCAGATGGCCCTCGAGCTGTTCAAGCCCTTCGTCATGAAGCGCCTGGTCGAGCTCGAGTACGCCGCCAACATCAAGGCGGCCAAGCGCGCCGTCGACCGCGGGGCCAGCTACGTGTGGGACGTGCTCGAAGAGGTTATCACCGAGCATCCCGTGCTGCTCAACCGCGCCCCAACCCTGCACCGTCTGGGCATCCAGGCCTTCGAGCCGGTGCTCGTCGAGGGCAAGGCCATCAAACTGCACCCGCTCGTCTGCATGGCCTTTAACGCCGACTTCGACGGCGACCAGATGGCCGTCCACGTGCCGCTTTCCTCCGCAGCTCAGGCCGAGGCACGCGTGCTCATGCTGTCGACCAACAACATCAAGTCGCCTGCCCACGGCCGCCCTCTGACCGTGCCCACTCAGGACATGATCATCGGCCTGTACTACCTCACGGCCGCCCGCGAGGGCTTCCCCGGCGAGGGGCGCGCGTTCATCGACTTCGATGACGCCCGCGCCGCCTACGACGCCCGTGCCGACGTTGATTTGCAGGCGAAGATCTTCGTGCGCCTCGCGCAGGAAACGCGCGTCGCTACGTCGTTCGGCGTGTTCAAGGACCACAAGGCCGGCGAGCGCATCGAGACGACCATCGGGCGCATCACGTTCAACGACGTGCTGCCCGCCGACTACCCGTACCTGAACTACGAGATGAACAAGTCCGAGATCGGCCGCCTGGTCGAGGACGTCTGCAACCAGTACAAGAGCTTCGAGATCCCGCCGATCCTCGACGGCCTCAAGAGCGCGGGCTTTCACTACGCCACGCGCGCCGGCGTTACCGTGTCAGTCTACGATGCTACGATCCCGCCGTCGAAGGGGGAGATCCTCGCAGCCGCCGACGACAAGGTCGCGGCCATCGACGAGGATTACGAGATGGGCCTCATGAGCTACGACGAGCGCCATCGTCAGATCGTCGACATCTGGAACAACGCCAACGAGGAAGTCGGCGAGGCCATGGCCGACAATTTCGACAAGTTCAACCCCATCTACATGATGGCGTTCTCCGGCGCTCGCGGTAACATCAAGCAGATCCGCCAGCTCGCCGGTATGCGCGGCCTGATGTCCGACCCGAAGGGCGAGATTATCGACCGCCCCATCAAGGCGAACTTCCGCGAGGGCCTCTCCGTGCTCGAGTACTTCATCTCCACGCACGGCGCCCGCAAGGGTCTCGCCGACACGGCGCTGCGCACGGCCGACTCGGGTTACCTGACCCGTCGTCTGGTCGACGTGGCCCAAGACGTCATCATCCGCGAGATCGACTGCGGAACGGTCGAGGGTGTTCCCTATTCCCTCTACACCGAGAAGGGCGACCTCGACGAGAACCTTATCGGGCGCTGCCTGCTCGAGCCGGCCGTCGCTTCCGACGGCACGGTGCTGCTCGATGCCGGCGAGTACGTCTCGTCCATGAAGCAGATCGCCGAGTTCGAGGCGGCCGGCCTGACCGAGGTCATCATTCGCACGGTCATGACCTGCCATGCGCACGACGGCGTCTGCCAGAAGTGCTACGGCTGGGATCTGGCCACGTCGCGCCCGGTCAATATCGGCACGGCGGTGGGCATCATCGCCACCCAGTCCATCGGCGAGCCCGGCACGCAGCTTACGATGCGCACGTTCCATACCGGCGGCGTGGCGGGCGACGACATCACCCACGGTCTGCCCCGCGTCCAAGAGCTTTTCGAGGCGCGCAAGCCCAAAGGCCTTGCCGTCCTCGCCGAAATCGCCGGCACGCTGCAGATCTCGGGCGACAAGACCCAGAAGGTCCTCACCATTCACGACCAGGAGGGCAACTTCCGCGAGTACGAGGTCTCCGCTCGCGCCCAGATGCAGCCCGGCGTGGTGGACGGATGCCAGGTGAAGGTGGGCCAGCAGCTCACCCGCGGTTCGGTGAACCCGCACGACCTGCTGCGCCTAACCGACCCCAACACCACGCTGCGCTACATCGTCAGCCAGGTGCAGGGCGTCTACGTTTCCCAGGGCGTCGACATCAACGACAAGCACATCGAGGTCATCGCGCGCCAGATGCTGCGCAAGATCACCGTGCTCGACTCCGGCGACTCAACGCTGCTTCCGGGCCGCCAGGTCAACCGATACGAGTTCCAGGACGAGGCCAACGCGCTCATCGCGGAGGGCAAGGAGCCTCCCGTCGGCCAGCCGCTGCTGCTCGGCATCACGAAGGCGTCGCTCGCCACCGACTCGTGGATGTCGGCCGCTTCCTTCCAGGAGACCACGAAGGTCCTCACCGACGCCGCAATCGAGGGCAAGGTGGACGGGCTGCGCGGCCTGAAGGAGAACGTCATCATCGGCAAGCCCATCCCGGCGGGTACGGGTCTGAAGCGTTACCGCAACGCTGCGCTTACCTACAAGGGCCAGCCGATCGAGAAGACCGAAAGCGACCTTCTGCCCGATTACGCTCCCGATGCGCTGCGCGATATCGAGGAGCTGCTGCCCCAACCTCAGGACTGGTCGCTCGACGGCGACGGCTTCTTGGCTGCGGGCTCTGCGTACGGCAGCTATTACAACTCCGCCATGCTCGGGCATCGCGGCATCCAGCTGTCCGACGAGGATGCGCGCCTGTACATCTACGACGACCTCAAGGTGTCGCAGCGCTGGGCCAACAAGTTCTCGGAGGCGGGTATCGAAACCGTCGCCGATCTGGTGGGCCATACCGAGGAGGACCTGCTGCGTATCGAGGGCATCGGCGCTAAGGCGCTCGAGGAGCTTAGGGCGGGTCTCGAGGAGCGCGACCTGTTGAACATCATCGAGGACGACCTGTCCGCCTCGACCGACGATATGAGCCAGCTGCTCGATATGGTGTTCTCGCCTGACGACAACATCCTCATCGGAGGCGACGAGCCCCCGACTTTCAACCTCGACGGTGAGGACATGCTCGGCGAGGCGCTGCCGCCGCGCTCCTACCAGCGCAATCTGGAAGAGCTCGACGCATTGCTCGGGTCCATGGACTCATACGGCTTCAATTTCACGAGCCGTGAGTTCGAGGAAGCCTCCAACCGCGAGGAAGGCGGCGATCTCGAGGACGAGGAGTAAGCGCTCGTTGAAACCGTAGAGGCGCAGGGGGCCGCGCAAGCCCCTGCGCCTAACGTCGGGGGCGGCTCTTGCCGGCGTTGAAACCGTAGAGGCGCAGGGGGCCGCGCAAGCCCCTGCGCCTAACATCGAGGGCGGCTCTTGCCGGCCCCGATGCATCTTGAACCGCACATTAAATCTTGGACAAGGAAAAGAAAGTCTGAGATTTGGAGGTGCGGTTTTTCATGGGTGTCAATTTCATTTCGCGATACGACAGGGGCATGCGGGAGATGGCGGCGGATCTGCTCGGCAACGGCTCCCGTCAGCGTCCCGACATCGGGGCGCTCGACGCGCGCCTTCTAACTGGTGAGGCGCACGTGGTCGAGCGTGCTGAAGCCCGTGCTCAAAATGGTGAAGCGCTGGATGACCGGGATGTCGTCCCAACGCGAGAACGGGACGTTCCAGTTCATGCGCTTGACCAGTTCGAAGTCGCTCGCATCGGGGTCTTCGGCCGCAAGCTCGCGCGTCCGTTCGATGCGCTTTTCGTGATGATCGATCAGCCAGGCGATGCGCTCGCGGAAATCGGGTCTCTCGTCCCCGTGCGACACGAGCATGCGCTCGCAGCCGAGCGCATCGATGCGGCGCAGCTCATCGAGGTAGCGGGCGAGACCGTCCTGTTCGTTCGGAAACAGCGCGATGCTCGGCGATATGGTGAACAGAACATGGTCGCCCGTGAACAGGAGGTTGCGTGCGGGCATATGCAGGGACAGGTGCCCCGGAGTGTGCCCGGCGGTGTTCATCACGCGAAGCCGGTAGCGGCCGACGGCCAGTTCGTCGCCCTCGTCAACGAAGCGCAGCGACACGCGCGTTTCATCGAAGAGCGACAGTCCCGATACCTGGCGCTGCATGTCCGCAATCGAGGCGGATTCGGAAGCGGG
The DNA here is from genome assembly GCA_963552775.1 of uncultured Eggerthellaceae bacterium. GTDB lineage: Bacteria > Actinomycetota > Coriobacteriia > Coriobacteriales > Eggerthellaceae > CAUVMU01. The sequence continues at coordinate 4,007 of CAUVMU010000008.1, forward strand.
AACCCCTCGCGCTTCGAGCTGTGCCGCGAAAGCGATACGGCTCGCGTCGTCTTCGAGTGCGTAGAAGTCGTCGCGTTCGAGCCGACTGGCGTATAGATGGGCTTTCTCGGGCGCCACCTTGTCGACAAGGCCGATATGGTCGAGATGGAAGTGCGTGATGAAGAAGCTCAGGTTGCGGCGGTAAGCGCCGATGTCCGCAAGCGCTTCCTGCAGAACGCGTTTCCCCTCGCTTGTGGGGGCGCCGGTATCGATGACGAGCGCATCGTTGCCGTCGACGACGACGTAGCAGTTCGTCGCGGTGGTTATCAGGTTGGTGAACGGGACTTTCACCAGGTAGACAGCGGGGTTGTATGCGATTTGCCTCCAGCTCATGAAGCGACCTCTTTCGTACGGTGCGGAAGGCCCTTCCTCCCGCGTGCAAGCAGGGAAACAGTATAGCCGCAGGTGCTGGCCGAAGGTTGTGCGGAGACGGCGGGTTCGCATTCGGTGCGCTTGCGGCGGTCGAACGGTCGCTTGACCCTGTCCGTTCCGACAGCCGTATCCGCGTGCTTTGCGCCCGCGCCTGCCCGGCCGCCCGCCGCATGTCCTCCGGCTGCCCGGCCGCTCCGCCCGCCGCATGTCCCCCGGTCGCCTGGCCGCATGTCCCCCCGCCGCGCGCCTGTGCCCGCACGCTTGCCGCCACGCCCCGCGCGCCTGCCTCACGCATCCGTTTCCCCTTCAGGCTCCGACAATCCGCGCGGTCGTAGTAGAATTCGAATCACTGTTTTCGAAAGAGGGAAGCCATGTCCGAAAAAACCTACGTGCTCGAAGGGGAAGAGCCCCCCGCATCGCAGATAGGCGCCTCGCTCGAGGCCCTTGCGGCCGCCATTGCCGCCCGTCGCGACGCTGGCGATGAAAGCTACACGCACCGTCTGCTGACAGGTGACGTCGATGCGCTCCTGAAAAAGGTGATGGAAGAGGCCGGAGAAGTCGCTCTTGCCGCCAAGGACGCGGAGTCCGCCGCGCGCACCGTTGCCGCCCATGCGGGCGTCGAGGGGGTGCCGCCTGCTTATGCCGAGTCGCTGCGCACCCGTGCTGATGCGGCGTGCGACCACGTGCGCTACGAGGCAGCCGATGTCGTGTACCACCTGCTCGTGGTGCTCGAGCGCTACGGTATCGGCATCGATGAGCTCGCCGGCGAGCTCAACGCGCGCATGACCGAGGAGGAACGCCCGTGCGGCGGTGCGCGCATCGTCGCCGACCACGTGAAAAGGGGGAGGTAATGCCCAGGCTGTTCGGTACCGACGGGGTTCGCGGCGTGGCGAACACGGAGCTCACCTGCGAGCTTGCCTATCGGCTGGGACAGGCGGCCGCCGTGTTCCTCGGAGGCAGCATCGTCATAGGAAAGGACACGCGCTTGTCCGGCGACATGCTCGAGGCGGCAGCCTCCGCGGGAATCATGAGCGCTCAGGGGACGGCGCTGCTTGCCGGCGTCATTCCTACCCCGGGCGTGGCGCTGCTCGTACGCGAGCTGCATGCCGACGGCGGGCTGGTCATCTCCGCCTCGCACAATCCTCCCGAGTACAACGGCATCAAGCTGTTCGATGCCGAGGGCTTCAAGCTTCCCGACGACGTGGAGGACGCTATCGAGCGCTTCATAGCCGACGGCGGCCTCGAGGGGGCCGCTGCGCGGGCAACGGGAGATCTTGAAGGGAAGGATGCGCCCGCACTTCCGACCGGCGACGCCGTTGGCGTGGCGCTGCCCGTCGACGATGCGCTCGACCTCTATATCGAGCATGCGGTCGAAAGCGTGCGGGCCCAGGGAATCGATTTCTCGGGATTGCATATTGCGCTCGATGCCGGGCACGGGGCGGCGGCTCTGACGAGCGCCGCCGCTTTTGAACGGCTCGGCGCGCGGGTCTCGGTGATAAACGACGACTTCAACGGCGTCGACATCAACGTCGGCTGCGGATCTACGAACCTCGGCCCGCTGGCGCGCCTCATGGAGGAAAGCGGTGCCGACGTGGGCGTGGCGCACGACGGTGACGCCGATCGCGTCATGTTGATGGCGCCGGGCGGTATCGAAGTGGACGGCGATTTCATCGAGGCCGTCTGCGCCCTCGACATGCACGAGCGCGGGGTGCTCTCGCGCGGAACTGTGGTCTCGACGGTCATGTGCAACCTCGGCTTCGTGAAGGCCATGGAGGCTGCGGGAATCGCGGTCGTGCAGACGAAGGTGGGCGACCGCTACGTGCTCGAGGAGATGCGCGAGCACGGCTACGGTATCGGCGGGGAGCAATCAGGGCACATGATCTTGCTCGAGCACAACTCCACCGGCGACGGCCTTATGACGGCTTGCCAGTTTCTAGCGGCCGTGCTGCGCAGCGGCAAGACGGTCACGGAGGCGATCCAGGTCATGACGCGCTTCCCGCAAACGCTCATCAACGTGCGCGTGAACGACAAGCACGCGCTCGAGGGGAACGAGGCCGTGGCGGCGGCGGTGGCGGCCGAAGAGGCGCTTCTAGCGGGCGAGGGGCGCGTTCTGATCCGTCCGAGCGGCACGGAGCCGGTAGTGCGGGTCATGGTGGAGGCGGTCTCGTCGCAGGCGGCCGAGGCTTCGGCGCGCCGCATCGCCGCAGTGGTCGAGGCCGTTCTGTAGGCGGTCGGCCTTTTTTGCGACCGGTCCTGCGGGGGTCCTCGCCGTCGGAGGGCTGTTTGCGGACGCTTTCCGACGGCCGGGGCGTTCGCGCCGGGCCGCTGAGCAGACGGCTTCTTTTCGCCGTCGAAGGACCCGCACTGGCATGACGGCGTTTTTTAATAAAGTGACAATCAATCTACATGACCTTTCGGTTTGACGAAAGTTGGTCGCAGGATATTTTCTCCTGTTCACACGTACATTTTGGCGGGTGGCAGTCTGTGGAGGCTTACAGGTTCGTAACGCCTAACCCAGAGGCGGGTTCCGAATGTCGAGGAGGCGTTGTTTTTTGGTAAGATAACCGAAATTTCTCCCGCACGGATACGGAATCCCCTCGCCAGGAGCACGAGCATCGGGGCGGCCTGGGATTTCTCCCGCACGGATACGGAACCCCTGTTCTTCATGGAAGGAAGGAATACGTCATGAATCGAGCCACGCGCGCTTCCGGCAAAGATCGGGCATCCGATGCCTCGCTGAGCACTCGCCCCGTTCGTCCTCCCGCTGCAGCGAACGCCCAGGCCGCCGATCTGAACGCCTTCGCGCCCCTGAAGAGCGCGTCGAGCCGTCGGAACCCCAAGCGCCGCCGCCGTATCGCCATTGGCGTCGTGCTTGGCATCATCGTGCTGCTCGTTGCCGCCGCGGTTCTGCCGGGCATACTGTTTCCCGAGAAACAGCAGATCGAGACCGTATCCGTGACGCAGGGCTCGTTCGAGAACGCGGTCGAGGGCAAGGCGTCCCTCGAGCCCGTTCAGACTATGGTCGCCTCGGCGGAAGTCGACGGCATCGTCTCCGAGGTCAAGGTGAGCGAGGGCGAAACGGTAAACGAGGGAGACGTGCTCTACGTGGTTAAGAACGACGACCTCGACGCTGCGGTCTCCCAGGCGCAGTCGGCGCTTCAGAGCGCACGCGACGGTGTGACCCAGGCCCAGAACCGCCTCAACACGGCGCGCACTACTCCGTCGGTCAACATGACGCAGGACGCCGAGGGCAACCCGGTTTCCGTCGACACCCAGGCCGTTCAGATATCCGACGCCCAGGCTCAGCTCAATACCGCTCAGGCAAGCTTGACCGCCGCGCAGGAGTCCTACGATGCGGCCGTCGCCAAGGCCGAGAAGCGCACGGTGCGCGCCTCCATATCGGGCACCGTGGTCGAGAACAACCTGAGCGTGGGCACGTCGCTTTCGAGCCTGACCTCGCAGGGCAAGGCTCCCATGCGCGTGGCCGACATGTCCAAGCTGCTGGTGAAGATCCCTATCTCCGAGGTGGATATCGCCAAGATCGAAGTGGGGCAAAGCGCCACGGTGACATTCGACGCCTTCGACGATGTTACAGCGAACGCCCAGGTCACGCACATTGCCCAGACGAGCATGGCCGCCGAGGCGGCCTCGGGGTCCCAAGGGTCGTCCTCAACGGCCGTGCGCTTCGAGGTGACGCTGCAGATCGACGAGCCCGACGCGCGCCTAAAGAGCGGTATGACCGCTCATACGCGCATCATAACGCAGACCATGGACAACGTGCTGTTGGTTCCGAACGTCGCGCTTCTCGAAGACGGTGACACTGCGATGATCGCCAAGCTGCCTGCCGGCGCCGAGCCCGTTGCGGAGAACGTCGAAGACGTGAGGGTGCGCGTCGTGGCGAAGAACGCGAGCCAGTCGGTGGTCGAGGTCGTCAGCGGCTCTCTTGCCGACGGGGATACGCTTGCGGTCATTCCCGCGCCCGAACCCGTTGCAGGGGCCGCCTCCTCCGGCATGGAGTTGATCTAATGGCGTTTGAACCGGTCATTCGCGTTCAGGACATCCATCGCGTCTACGAGACGGCGGCCGGGCGCACCCATGCGCTGCGCGGCGTGAGCTTCTCCATCGCGCAGGGAGAATTCGTGGCCATCATGGGTCCTTCGGGGAGCGGCAAGTCCACGCTCATGCACACGCTCGGATGTCTCGATTCCCCGTCGAGCGGGAGCTACTTTCTCGAGGGCCGCGATATCGCGCGCTGCACGCAAGACGAGCTCGCCGATATTCGGGCGACGCGCATCGGGTTCGTGTTCCAGGCGTTCAACCTCTTGCCGCGTACCACGGTGCTGCGCAACGTCATGCTTCCGCTGCTCTATACGACCTGCCCTGTTTCCGAGCGTGAAGCGCGTGCCCGCGCGGCGCTTGCGGCCGTTGCGCTTCCCGAGGAGTACTACGAGCATAAGAGCAACGAGATATCCGGCGGGCAGATGCAGCGCGTCGCCATTGCGCGCGCGCTCGTGAACAGCCCGGCGCTCATCTTAGCCGACGAGCCGACGGGAAACCTCGACACGGCGACCGGCGAGCAGGTGCTCGAGACGTTCGTGCGCCTGCGCGACGCGGGACGGACCATCGTGCTCATCACGCACGAGCCCGACGTGGCCGAGCATGCCGATCGTACGCTGTTCATCCGCGACGGCCTTCTGTACGAGAGCTACGATGACATGCACGCGGCCGGTCAACGGGCGCTGCGCACCGGCGCTTCGGAAGCTGTGCCGATGGAGGAGGGGATGCCGCGATGAGGCTTCTCGACCTGCTTTACGAGGCCTACCATGCGCTTTCGGTGAACCGGATGCGCTCCATCCTCACCATCCTCGGCATCGTGATCGGTATCTCGTCGGTCATCACCATGACGTCGCTCGTGGGCGGCGTTGAGAGCTCCATCACGAGCGGCGTGGGAGGCAACCAGTCGCGCGTGGTGCTCATCTATCCGCTCGTCGAAGCGACTCGTGCCGATTTCGAGGAGCTCGAGCGGCAGATGCCCGAATACGAGGCGATCGTCCTGGCGCAGACGTCAAACGCGACCTTGCAGTACCAGTCGAAGACGTTCACCCCTTCGAACAGCTTGAACGGCGTCGATTACCGCTACGCCGAGGCCAGGTCGCTCAAGCTCGCATCGGGCAAGTTCTTCGGGCAGATCGACGAGGCTCAGGCGGCGCGAGCGCTCGTCGTGGGCAAGGGCGTGGCCAAGGCCCTGTTCGGCAACGAGGAATCACCGGCAGTCGGCCGCGAGGTCACGCTCGAGAGCGACACGTACGTCATCTACGGCGTGCTCGACGGCAACGCCTCCTCGGAAAATTACAACGCGGTGTACATGCCCCTGAGCACCATGCAGGAGCGTCTCGGCGACAACGGTTACTACATGGCCACAGGCGTCGCCAAGGAGGGTCTCGACAAGGAGGGCATGGTGAGGCTTTCCGAGAAGACCGCCGAGGTGTTCACGCGTATTCTCGGCGGACGCGAGCCGCAGGACACGGTGCAGGTGGCGTCCATGTCCCAGATTCTCGACCAGCTGTCCATGATATTGGGAGGATTCAGCCTGCTTCTGGGCGGCGTCGCCGCCATCAGCCTGCTCGTTGGCGGTATCGGGATCATGAACATGATGCTCACGAACGTGACGGAGCGCATCCGTGAGATAGGCCTGCGCAAAGCGCTCGGCGCGCATCGCAAGGACATCGTGCGCCAGTTCCTGCTTGAAGCCGTGGCGCTGACCGCAGTCGGAGGACTCGTCGGCATCCTGTTCGGTTACCTGGGGTCATGGTCGCTCGCAACGATTATCGGCCTCGTCAACCCTGCGCTCTCCTTCTCACCTGCGGTCAACGTGACCTCGGTAGCGATCGCGGTCGGCGTGTCGGTGCTCATCGGCATCGGGTTCGGCTACTATCCGGCCCGCCGTGCCGCCAAGCTCGATCCGATCGAGGCGCTGCGCTACCAGTAGCGCTCCAAAGCTCTTGCTTGACCTGTGACCTTACGATAGACGTCGGCCATCAGGCTGCGCTCGGTAGCGCCTTGGGGCTCTTGACCTTCTCGCTGCGCGAAGGTTCATAATGCTGCCAGGAGGTGCGGTATGGACGAGGCGAATGCGAACGGGTCGCGCTACAGCGTGGGACGTTTGGCCGAGCTGGCCGGCGTGAGCGCACGTACGCTGCGCCATTACGAGGACATGGGGCTTCTTGAGCCCGCACGGGCGGAGAACGGGTACCGTATGTACGGCTCTGCGGATGTGAAGCGCCTTTCGCACGTGCTCGCAATGCGCGCCTGCGGCCTTCCCCTCACGACGATTCGCCGTCTGTTGAAGAATCCGCAGTCAGATGTCCGGGAAGCTCTCGTATCGCACCTTCGAACCCTGTGCGCGCAGGAGAAATCACTGGCAGACGCGGTGGCCCGTACGAAGGCGGCCATCGCGGCAATCGAAGGAATCGAGAACATGGACGACGAAAAGCGGTTCGAGGCCATCAAGGCCCAGGGTTTGAAGGAGTTCGAGGAGACGTACGGGGCCGAGGCGCGCGAACGTTACGGCGATGCGGTCATCGATGCGACCAACGAGCGCATTATGTCGCTCACACGCGACGAGTGGGATGCGAAGGACTTGCTCGAGGAGTCCATCAAGGTGCAGTTCCGTATGGCGTTGGCATCGGGCGATCCGGCGGGGGAGGCCGCATCCGAGCTCGCGCGCATGCACGAACGCTGGCTGCGCATACACTGGGGCGATTCCTATGAGCGCGCGGCATATCTGAACCTGGTGCGCGGGTACCCGCTCGATCCGCGCTTCAAGGAGTACTACGACACCGCTGCGGGCGCGGGGGCGACGGAGTTCCTCGTGCAAGCGGTCGAGGCGAACGCGTAGAGCGAACTCGGGCGAGCTGCGGTTTGGGATGCCGATCTGCGGTTTGGGATGCCGATCTGCGGTTTGGGATACCGAGGTGCAGGCGGGGCTCGCTTTCGCGGGAGGCGGGGAGCGGGAGGCGGGGAGCGGGAGACGGGAAGAGGGAAGCGAGCGCATCCTCGCTTCCCGCTTGAGGCTATCTGCGGCGCCGTCGGGCGAGCAGATGCGCGATTCGGGCGAAGAAGCCCTGCTTGCGGGGTTGCTCGATGACGACCAAGGCCGCGCGCGCGGCTTCTTCGATGCGCGCCTCGACCTCGATCGGCTCGGTGCGGCGTGCATCAGGTGCGCTTTCGACGGCTTCCGCCTCGGATTCATCCGAGGCGGCGGCAATCGGGGGAACGGGGCCCTCGGGCGCTGCAACGGACGCATCGGGCGCCTCAGGGACCGTTGCGGGCATCGCAGCCGCTGGCGTTTCGGATCCAACGGCTGTTAACGCCTCGGAGGCTGCAGGTGCCGTCGGCGCCGCGGGTTCAATCGGAGCTGCGGGCGCCTCCGCCCCCTGCGAGGCGTGTGCGAGCGCGGCCCGTTTGCGGGCGCTCTGCGCCTCGCGGATCAAGTGCTCCTGCGAATCGAACGGCTGGGGGGTTGCCCTCCTCGTCGAGCTCCACAAACGCGCCGAGCGGCGTGTAGGTGTTGTCGGGACGCAGCTCGCGCAGCTTCGCCGTGTCGGCCAGGCAGGTATCGATATAATCGAGGGTGCGCTCGCGCAGTTCGGCATCGAGAATCGGCCAGGCTATCTCGATGCGCTTGTCCATGTTGCGCGTCATGAGGTCGGCGCTCGACAGGTACAGCGCGCAGTTCTCGCGCGCGCCGAAGCAGTAGATGCGGCTGTGCTCGAGCAGCCGGCCCACGATGGAGACGACGCGCACGTGGTCGGTGAAGCCCTTCACGTTCGGCACGAGGCAGCAGATGCCGCGTACGAGCAACGTCACGGGCACGCCCGCTTGCGACGCCTCGGCGATTTTCTCGATGATGTCGCGGTCGGTGACCGAGTTCGTTTTCAGGAAGGCCCCGCACGGCTCGCCGCGTCGAGCCTTGGCGATCTCGCCGTCGAGGCGCGCGAGCACAAGCGGCTTGATCTGGAGCGGGGCGACCTGAATCACCTGGTAATTGTCGGAGATGTTCTCGAGTCCCATGTTGCGGAAGAACTCGACGGCGTCGCGTCCGAACGCCTCGTTGGTGGTGATGAAGGACAGATCGGTGTAGAGCCGCGCCGTCTTCTCGTTGTAGTTTCCCGTTCCGAGCTGGGTGATATGCTGTACGCCGTGAGGGGTCTGGCGCGTGATGCAGCAGATCTTCGAATGCACCTTGTAGTCGCGGAATCCGTAGATGACGTTGCATCCGGCTTGCTCGAAGCGCTGCGACCATTCGATGTTGTTGAACTCGTCGAAGCGGGCGCGCAGTTCGAACAGCGCGGTCACCTCCTTGCCGGCCTCGGCGGCTGCGATGAGCGCTTCGGCAAGGTGCGACTGGCTCGCCAGGCGGTACAGCGTGATCTTGATGGACGTGACGGTGGGGTCGTGGGCTGCCTCGCGCAGGAGCTGGATGAACGGGTCCATGCTCTCGTAGGGGTAGGAGAGCAGCACCTCGCGCTCGCATACCTGGTCGATGATGCGGCGGTTGCGATCGATGGAGGCGGGCCATTGGGGCGAGAACGGCGTGTTCGTGAGCTTTTCTCGTTTGGAGGGCGTCAGCTTGGCGGGCAGGCCCCAGGTGAATTCCATATCGAGCGGCACCGTGGTATCATACACCTGGAACGGTTCCAGATCGAGCCGCTTGAGCAGCAGCTTCTGCAGCACGGCCGACAGGGGGCGCTCGCATTCGAGGCGCACGGGCGCCAGACGCGCGCGGCGGCGCAGGACGCGCTTCATGTGCTCGCGGTAGTCCTCGTCGGCCGCATCGTTGCCCTGCGAGTCGTCGAGGTCGGCGTTGCGCGTCACGCAGATGACGTTGGTGTGCTTGACGTGGTACATCGAGAATATCTCGGCCGCGAACTCCTCGATCGCGTGCTCGAGCAGGATGAACGGGAACCCCCGCCCAGGCAGTTTTATGACGCGGTCGCATTGGTGCGGCAGCGGGATGAGCCCGAGCAGCGCCCCTTCGGCGCCCTGGTCCTTCGCCTTTTTGCTCGATTTGGCGGTCTTGTCCTTGTCCTTCTTGGATTTCTTCTTCGGCTCGGGTTCGGGCTCTTCGTCGAGGCGCACGATGATGTAGAGGGCCCCGTTCTCGAGGTGGGGGAAGGGGTGGCGCGAGTTGATGATCTGCGGCGAGAGGAAGGGCTTCACGTTGCCCTCCATGTAGCCCGACAGGTAGGCGCGCTGCTCTGCGGATATATCGATGGGTCGCAGGTGGCGGATGCCCTCCTTCGCCAGGTTGCCGCGCACGCGCTCGTAGATGCTCTCCTCGATGGGGTACAGCTCGTGGCAGCGCTCGTGTATCGCGGCGATCTGCTCCTGCGGCGTCATGCCGGTTTTGGAGTCGTGCACGGGCGTCTTGATGTAGGAGAGGTCGGTCAGGCTGCCGACGCGCACCATGAAGAACTCCTGCAGGTTGCTGCGGAAGATCGAGATGAAGTTGAGGCGTTCGAGCAGCCGCACCGAGTCGTCGGCGCCCTGGTCGAGCACGCGCGCGTTGAACGAGAGCCATGAGAGCTCGCGGTTGTGCAGGTAGGGCGCTTTCGTCGGCGCCGGTCTGCCGATGCTCCCCGCATCGCTCTCACCTGCGGATTCGATGGATTCCCGTGCGGGATACGCGTCCGTTTCGGGGAGGTCCCTGCGGTCGTCCACGAGTTCGTGCTTCTCGTTTTCCAGCATGTCCAACACCTCTCTCATCGAATCGCCGGGGATGCCGCGTGCGCGCCGAGCATCCTCTCTATCAGGTATCCCTCGCGCACGCCGCACTTGCAAACCTCCACGCGTGCGGCGCCCGTCGCAGCCATGACTTCTCCGAGGATGACGCATCCGGGCACGAGGGTGTGGATGCGCTCGGGTGCGACTGTGAGCGCCGTGTGCGCGAAGGAATCGGCGTCGGCAGCACAGCGCCTCACTACGTCGACGACGTCGGCAGCGACGAGGGCCTTAGGGCGCGCGGCCTCGTCGGCGAGGCGGGCCTGCATCTTCGCTGCGGCGCGCACGCTGCCCCCGACGCCGTACAGCACCGCGCTGCGATACGCTTCGGCGCCCCCGGCCGCAGCGAGTTTCGCCGTGAACGACTTCGCGATGGCGGCAAGTTCGGGTGCCGTGGGCAGCACGCCCGACACGTGCGCGGCGAACGAGGAGAGCGATCCGGCGGGAATGCTCACGCCGCGCTCGTCGGCGCCCGCGCGCACGCAGGTGAGCTCGGTCGACCCGCCGCCGATGTCTACGAGCGTGCCCTCTTCGATGGGCTGCTCGCATGCGACCCCGACGAATCCCAGGTGGGACTCGTCGCGGCCCGACAGCACCACGAGCGGTCGTCCGATGCGCTCCTCGATGGCGGAGACGGCTTCCGCGCTGTTGCGCGCGTTGCGCAGTACGGCCGTGGCGAAGATGTCGATGCGCTTGCAGCCGAAGTACGAGGCGCGCTCGAGGTGCCCCTTCAGCGTGCGCGCGGCTTTCGACACGCCGGCTTCGGAAAAGGTTCCGTCCGCATCGACGAAGGCGGAAAGCCCCGCCATGACCTTGTCGTTTATGAGGCTCGAGAAGTCCTTTTTCGCAAAGGCGGTCTTTTGGTCGTCGGGCACGCGGTA
>CAUVMU010000009.1:0-14495 GCA_963552775.1 uncultured Eggerthellaceae bacterium
GCGGGAACATATTCCGCGGCATGGCCGGTTCGGCCGAGGGCATGGACCGTGCGCAGGCCGACTACATCGGCATGCTCGCCACGGTCATGAACGCGCTCGCGCTGCAGGACGCTTTCGAGCGCCACGGAATCATCTCGCGCGTGCAGAGCGCCATCACCATGCAGGAGGTCTCCGAGCCCTATATTCGCCGTCGCGCCTTGCGCCATCTGGAAAAAGGCCGCGTGGTCATCCTTGCCGCCGGTACGGGCAACCCTTACTTCACCACCGACACCACCGCTGCGTTGCGTGCATGCGAGCTCGATGTCGATTGCCTGATGAAGGCGACCAAGGTCGACGGCGTCTACGACAGCGATCCGGCCAAGAACCCCGATGCCAAGCGTTTCGATCGCATCACCTACCTCGAGGTGCTCGCGCAGGGCCTCAACGTTATGGACGTTACGGCCACATCGCTGTGCATGGACAACGATATGCCCATGATCGTGTTCGACCTGACGGTCGGCGGCAATATTGCTCGCGCTCTGCGCGGCGAAAACGTGGGAACCACGGTAGAATAGACGAGCGCCCGCCATCGGCGGGCACACGGCATACGTGAGGAACGCGCTCGAGAAAAGGGGCTTGACATGGTGGAAGACATTCTGATGAACGCCGAGGAGCGCATGATGGGGGCCGTCGACTCCCTGAACAACGCGTTCGCCAGCGTGCGCACGGGGCGGGCCAACGCGATGGTGCTCGACAAGATCCGCGTCGAGTACTACGGGGCCATGACGCCCATCAACCAGATTGCGGGCGTGAAGACGCCGGACGCGCACCTGCTCGTCATCGAGCCGTGGGACAAGGGTGTCCTGCGCGCTATCGAGCACGCCATTCTCGAAAGCGATTTGGGCGTCACGCCTTCGAACGACGGATCGGTCATTCGGCTTCCGTTCCCCGCGTTGACCGAGGAGCGCCGCCGCGAACTGGTGAAGCAGTGCAAGACATACGCCGAGGAAGCGCGCATTGCCGTGCGCAACGCCCGTCGCGACGCCAACACCGCTGTCGAGAAGGCCGTGAAGAACGACAGCCTTCCCGAGGACGATGAGCGTCGCGCTGAGGTTGAGATTCAAAAGCTTACCGACAAGTATGTGGCCGAGGTCGACGCCGTCTTCAAGAAGAAGGAAGCGGAGGTCATGGAAATCTAGCGGCTCGTGGGGTCCGTTCGCGCGGGCTTCCGATTGCCTTGTGGCGCGGCTGCGTTCTCCGCGTGCGCGGCGGGCATGGTGGAAGCCGCGCACCCGCAGCTTCGTCGTGAGCGCGTTCTTCGCGCGCAGGCAGGGAGCTCGATTGTGCGGTGGATTTCGGAACCGGGTGGAAAAGATGCTGGCAAAGCCGCTTGAACACATATTCCCGAACCCGCCTGCCGGGCTCGATCCTGCGGCGCTCGATGTCGAGGGGGTGCCCGAGCACGTCGCCGTCATCATGGACGGCAACGGCCGCTGGGCGAAGAAGCGCGCGCTCAACCGCCTGAACGGTCACAAGGCCGGTATCGAGGCGGTCCGCGAGACCATTCGGTGCGCGAGCGACGTGGGCGTGCGCTACTTGACCATCTACTCGTTCTCGTCGGAGAACTGGAAGCGTCCGCTCGAAGAGGTGAGCGGCCTTATGAATCTGTTCGCCACGACCATGCTCGCCGAGGTCGACGGCCTCGACGAGGAGAACGTCCGGGTTATGACGATCGGCCGCACCGACGCGCTTCCGCAGAAGACGCGCGATGCGTTCGCGCGCGCCTGGGAGCGCACGCGCGACAACACGGGCATGACGCTCGTCGTTGCGGTGAACTACGGCGGGCGCGTCGAGCTCGTCGATGCGGTGCAGGCGTGCGTCGACGAGGCGCTTGCCTGCGCGCGGGAGGGGCGCGAGGTGGCGCCCGTATCCGAGGGCGCTCTGGCGCGCCATTTGTACACGGCCGCGATTCCCGACCCCGACCTGCTTATCCGCACGAGCGGGGAGATGCGCGTCTCCAATTTCCTCCTGTGGCAGATCGCGTACGCCGAGTTCGTATGCACCGACGTGCTGTGGCCCGATTTCGATCGGTACGAGTTCTTGCGCGCGCTTCTGTCCTATCAGGCGCGCAGCCGCCGTTTCGGGGCGGTGTAACCGTGGACGATTCCGTCAACGCCGACAAGCGCCCGGACCGTCGCGGTCGTCAGTACGAGTCGTCGCCGCACGTGAACGTCGCCGTCGATTCCGGTAAGGAGCGCAAGCCCGCGCGTGCCGAGCGTGTGAAGGACTTCGCCTATCGGAAAACGCCCGACAAGTTCAAGAACGCGAGCGGCCTGCAAATACGCTTCCGCACAGGAGTGGTGTACGTGGTCCTGTGCCTCATCTGCATTCTGGCAAGCGATGCGACCACGGTGCTGTTCCTGTCGGCTACGGCCGGCATCTGCGCGGGCGAGTTCTACTACATGCTGCGCTCCGACGCCAAGATGCCCAACGAGTGGATCGGCGTCGTGGGGGCTGTGCTGTACCCGCTGAGCGTGTTCTTCTTCGGCCTCGACGGGGCCGTCGGGGTTACGGTGCTGCTGCTCGTCTCGCTGACCTTATGGTATGTGTTCTGGATGCGGGCGCGTGTGCAGGATGTGGGCGTGTGCTTCTTCGGGGCCGTCTACACGGGCCTGCAGCTTTCAGGGCTCGTGCTCATCCGTACGGCGCTGCCCGACCCGTGGGGAGGCGTGGCACTGCTCGTCGTCTTCCTCAGCCTGTGGGGCAACGATGCGTTCGCCTACCTGTTCGGCAGCCGTTTCGGTCGGCACAAGCTCGCCCCGCGTACGAGTCCCAACAAAAGCTGGGAGGGCTTTGCAGCCGGGCTGCTTTCGTCTATGCTCATCTGGTGCCTTATGCTGTTGGTGCCCGGTGTGAGCATCACGGTCTACCAGGCGCTTCTGTTCGGATTGGTCTGTGGGCTTGCCGGGGTGCTCGGCGATCTGTGCGAAAGCCGCATCAAGCGGAGCGTGGGGTTCAAGGACTCCGGCACCATTATGCCCGGTCATGGCGGCCTCTTCGACCGATGCGACTCGCTTATGACCACGGCGGTCGCCGCTTCCGTCCTGCTCATCGGCGCGGGGTGCATCCCGCTGGTGTAACGCTTCGCCTGTTGTGCGCTGTTGCGCCCTGGGGAGAGTCGCCCGAGGATCGCTCGGGATGCTCGGCGCGTTCGGGATGCTCGGGGCGTTCAGGGCATTCGGGATGCTCGGCGCGCTGTCGAATGACGAGAAAAGGTGGTTGTATGAGCAAGCGGTTCCATACGCGCAAGCAGGGTGCGCCCCGTTGTATCGCCGTACTCGGTTCGACGGGTTCTATCGGTGTCCAGACGCTCGACGTCGTGCGCCGTCATCCCGACAAGCTGCAGGTCGTAGCGTTGGCAGCAGGGTCGCGTATTGACGAAGTGGCTGTTCAAGCGAGGGAATTCGGCGTGCGCCATGTAGCGCTTGGCGATGAGCGGCTTGCGGGCGGCCCTCGAGCGGCCGATGTGCGCGCCTGGGTGGAAAGCGTGCCGACGCCGTGCTCGGAGCGCCGCGTGAGCGAGCCGACGATTGGGTTCGGTGCTGCGGCCGTGGCGGCGCTCGTGCAGCTCCCCGAGGTCGACGTGGTGGTGAATGCCCTCGTGGGCGAAGCGGGTCTGCGTGCGAGTTACGATGCGCTCGCGGCGGGCAAGGTGCTCGCGCTCGCCAACAAGGAATCGCTCGTGGTGGGCGGCGAGCTCATCATGCCGCTCGCCTCCGAGCCGGGAAGCCTCCTGCCTATCGACTCGGAGCATGGGGCGATCTTCCAATGCTTGCAGGGCGAGCGGCGCGAGGAGGCCGTGCGGCTGTGGGTGACGGCGTCGGGCGGTCCGTTCCGCGGGCGCACGCGTGTCGAGCTGCGCGATATCACACCTGTTCAGGCTCTTGCTCATCCCACATGGAACATGGGTGCGAAAATCTCCATCGATTCCTCGACGCTTATGAACAAGGGGCTCGAGATTATCGAGGCGCATCATCTGTTCTCGTTCGATTACGACCGGATCAACGTGGTGGTGCAACCGCAGAGCGCCATCCACTCCATGGTCGAATTTTCCGACGGCAGCGTGAAGGCCCACCTGGGAACGACCGATATGCGCATTCCCATCCAGTATGCGCTGTCGTTTCCCGACCGCTGGGAGGCGCCGGTCGCCCCGCTCGACTTCACCCGGCTCGGGAGCCTCGATTTCTCCGCGCCCGATACGGAGACGTTCCGTTGCCTGGCGCTCGCGCGCGCAGCGGGTGAGACGGGCGGTACGCTCCCGTGCGTCATGAACGCAGCGAACGAGGTGGCGGTCGCGGCGTTTTTGGCGGGGCAGGGGAGCTACCTGGGCATCGCCGCCTGTGTCGAGGCGGTTATGGAGGCGCACGATGTCGCGGCGGTCGAGAGCATCGAGCAGCTTGAATCCGTCGATGCCTGGGCGCGGTCGTGCGCGCGGAGCAACGTGCGCTAGGCGCTGCGAGGATTGTGCGCTTCGGCCAGGTCGACCACTTTGAGCGTTTTCCCCAACGGAGCGAGTACTTTCACGAGCGTGTCGAGTCGCGGCGCCGTGCTGCCGGCTTCGAGTCGCGCGATGATCGGCTGGCGCACGCCGGCAGCTTCCTCAAGGCGCTGCTGGCTGAATCCGCGCTCTTTGCGCGCATGTGCCACCTCGGTGAGAATCCGCGCCCTTTCATCGTCGGGCAGCTCCGCAGGCTCGCTTGCGCGGTACAGCTCGTTGCCGGTCAGGTCGAGTTTGTCGTCCCATGAGATACCGAATCCCTCGGCGGCAACATGAACTCGCGCGAACAGGGCGGGGTCAGCGAGCGCGGCGAAAGAGCCTCCCTCTGTTATCAGGGAAGATGCGTCGAAGATGCGGGTTTCTCCGCCTGCGAACCACACGATTAGCCTGCGCTGGTCGAGGGTATAGACTGCCGCAACTTTTCTGAACATCCCTTCCTTCTCTCGACTGACGTTGCGAGGCGGGCTTACCGCACCCGCCAAACTTTTTACGTGGACCTCACCTTGCCGTCGCGCGGGTGAAACATGTTGAACCCGAACATCGAAGACCCGTTCGGCTTTGCCTCGTTATATGCGGTTGTCCTGGGAAATTATTCATATGGACGCCGGCGCGACGCGCGGGCGCGAGGTAGAGGGAGGGCTGAGGACTCTCTTTTCGTTGGTGTGTTTTGGGTGCGATGTCGAAAACGAGGCGGCGGACGACATCTACAACCCTCCCTTACGGTCTCGTATAATAACTTAAAAATAATTAGAAAACAATAACTGAAAAATTATTACACCGAGAATTTTTGCACGGTGGGGCATGACAGGGAGACGGGCGGGCAGGCGGGCCCCCGAGCGGGCAAGCGGGCAGGCGGGCCCCGAGCGAGCGAGATCGAAAACGCCGTCCATATCGATCGACTATAACCTGCGCGGGCGAGATTCCCTGCATGGGGAATCTGGGCGGCGACCAAGGTTATCGTCGGGCTCCCGAGCGGGCGAGACCCCCCGAAAACTCAGCGCAACGTTCGGCGTAAGCTTGCAGACCGGGCGCAACGGTGCGGTTGGCGCTGGGCTTGCAGTCGGCCGGTTGTGTCCGGGTTTCGCGGCACTTCCAGCTTCATTCGCCTGTTATTCTCACCGTTCCAACAAATTCCACTAATCAGTTCATCTAGAATCTGGTGCGCCGAGGGCGACAGCCCTCGGCGCCGGCCGTCGTCGGGCTCGGACACCGGCTTCAATCAATTGTCGAGAAGACTTCGTTGATCATTAACGTGCAAAGTTTTGCAAAGTTTGGGAAATCCGACGTTTCGTGTGACGTTTCCGCAGGTCGGGAAATTTCGCTCCGCAGCTTTGCACGTTAGTTTTTCGGGAGAGAGTCCGAATGCTCCGCTGTCGGTACTTGTAGTGATTTGCCAACCGTTAGGCGACGATTCGCTCTTGCCCGTTCGCTCCCGTATAATGGACGCGAAAACAAGAACCGCACGAAACGGGTGGCGCGCTGCACCGTGCATGCGCTTCGGCCCAGGCACTGCGGTCGTTCGAAGGAACTGCCTGTGGACATTCTCCTTATGATCGTATACGCGACCATAGCGCTCGGGTTCCTCGTGTTCATCCACGAGGGCGGTCATTTTCTGGCGGCCCGTGCATTCGGTGTGCGCGTCACGGAATTCATGCTCGGCCTGCCCGGCCCCTCCATCGGATTCACCCACGGGGAAACGCGCTTCGGCGTGACCGCCGTACTGCTCGGCGGGTACGCCCGCGTGTGCGGCATGGAGGCGGGCGAGATGAGTCCGCATCTAAAGGCTGCCATGACCTCGGTTTACACACGTGGAACCGCGACGATGGAAGACGTTGCCGCCGATTGCGGCATCACCGACGACGAGGCCTTCGATGCACTCGAACAGCTTTCCGAATGGGGGACCATCCGCTCGCCGGAGCGCAAGGACCGCTTCAACACGTACCGCACGCCGCGCGTCAAGCCGACGAAGCGCCAGATCAAGCGTGCCCAAGCGGCGGGCAAGCCGGAACCCGCCGCCTCCGAACAGGGTATCCCGCGTCCGCTCGACGACCCTGATGCTTTCTTCGAAAGCGAATACCGCCAGCAGTACCGCTCCCTGCCGTTTTGGAAGCGCTCGGTCATCCTTGTGGCCGGTGTGGCGGTCAATCTACTGTTCGCCCTGGTCGCTTTTGTGTTCATCTACTCCGTTATCGGGTTCGACCTGCAAAACCAGGAGACGGGGCTCGTCCAGCACGTGACGGTGTCGCCCCTGCGCGCCGTCGAGATCGGCTTCATGTACATCGGCATGGTCGTGCAGGCGGTCGCGGGTCTGTTCAACCCCCAAACCGCCGCCGAAACCGTCTCGAACTCGACTTCCATTATGGGTATCGCCGTCATGTCGAAATCGGCTGCCGATCAAGGGGCGGTCAGTTTCCTCACGTTCATGGCTATGATCTCGGTTTCGCTCGGCGTTATGAACCTGCTCCCCATCCCGCCGCTTGACGGCGGGCGCTTCGTCGTCGAGGTGTTCCAGAAGATTTCTCGCAAGGTGGTATCGGTCAAGGCCATGAACCGCCTGTCCATGGCCGGCATGGCCCTGTTCGTGGGCTTTTTCATTGTCATGATGAACCAGGATATCCAGCGCTTCGTCTTCGGCAACATGGGCTAGCGCGCTCGCGTCGCTGCCGCACGGGGAGCTACGAGGCGAGCTATGAGACTGCCGGTGAGAACGTACGTTGCGGGCCCTTCGGCCGTGCATGCGTGCGATGCCCGCGTGAAGGTCGCACTGCTGCCGATCTACTCGGTCGCGCTTTTCTTCATCGATACCTGGTGGGGCATGGCCTTGTTCGCGTGCGGGCTCGCCGCTGCGGTTGCCGCGGCGCGTCTGCCCGTCGGCATGTTGTGCGCGCTTGCCGCCCCGGTGGGGGCTCTGGGGGTCTTCGCGGCTGTCTACCAGGTTGCAACGGCTGAAAGCGTTGCGGTCGGACTTTCGTTCGGACTGCTCGTTGCGGCCCGGATGCTCCTGTTGGCCGTATCGAGCCTGGTCGTTTGCCTGACCACGACATCGACCGAATTGACGGGGGCCTTTGCGTGCCTGTTCGCTCCTCTTGCGGCGCTGAGCGTTCCCGTCGATGATATCGCGCTTACGCTCTCGCTCGCCGTGCGGTTCATTCCGCTGACGGCCGAGGAGCTTACGCGCGTCCATGACGCTCAGCTCTCGCGCGGCGCTCCGTTCGCCACGGGTGGCCTGCTCGCTCGTTTGCGTACGTGGGGAACGGTATTCATCCCGCTGTTCGTGGGGTTGTTCCGTCGCGCCGATGCGCTGGCGACGAGCATGGAAGCCCGATGCTACGGCGCTGCATCGCGCACGTCTCTCAAAGAAGACTCCTTGCGCGTTTCCGAGGGGTGCCTGTTTGCGGGTATCGCGCTTGCTTGCGGGGCCGTGGCCTGGTTGCTGTAAGCTGCTGCCACCGCAGAGGGCTTGCGTCCCACGCGCCGTCTCGGAGGGTGCGGCGTTTGCGCCTTCGCAAGAGGGTATCGCAAGCTTTGCAAGCCGTCGCAGGGAAGGCCCCGCAAAACGGAGATATGCCGTGCCCGCTGTGTGCGCGGCCGTCCCGACATCGCGCCGTGCTATCATGAACGCGGTTTTGCAATTCCCGACCCTTGTCTAGGAGGCAGGCATGAGCATCATCATCGACGTGTACGGCCGCGAAGTTCTCGACTCGCGCGGCAATCCCACGGTGGAGGTGGAGATCGCTCTGGACGACGGTTCCATGGGCCGTGCGATGGTGCCCTCGGGCGCTTCGACCGGCGCGTTCGAGGCCGTCGAGCTGCGCGACGACGACAATGATCGCTACCTGGGCAAAGGCGTTCTCGACGCCGTGGAGCATGTAAACGGCGAGATCGCCGACGAGCTCGTGGGCCTCGAGGCGTCCGACCAGCGCGCCATCGACGAGGCGCTCATCGAGCTCGACGGCACCGATAACAAGGCCAACCTCGGGGCGAACGCCGTGCTCGGCGCGTCGCTGGCCGCCGCCCGCGCTGCGGCCCAGTCGAGCGGGCTTCCGCTGTACAAGTACGTGGGCGGCGTGAACGCCCATCTCTTGCCCACGCCCATGATGAACATCCTCAACGGCGGCGTGCATGCCGATAACAACGTGGACTTCCAGGAGTTCATGGTCATGCCCGTCGGTGCCGGCACGTTCGCCGAGGCGCTGCGCTGGTGCGCCGAGATCTACCACACGCTCAAGAAGGTCCTGCACGAAGCGGGCCTCGGCGGCGGTGTGGGCGACGAGGGCGGCTTCGCGCCCAACTTCACCACGAACGAGGAACCGCTCGAGTACATCGTCAAGGCGTGCAAGGCGGCCGGGTACGAGCCGGGCGTCGACATCATGTTCGCCATGGACCCGGCATCGACCGAGTTCTACAACGCCGAGAAGGGCGTCTACGTGCTTGCCGGCGAGGGTCGCGAGCTGACGAGCGCTGAAATGGTCGATTACTGGGAGGCTCTCGTCGACAAGTACCCGATCATCTCCATCGAGGACGGCATGGCCGAAGAGGATTGGGACGGCTGGAAGGCGCTCACCGAGCGTATCGGGTCGCGCGTGCAGCTTGTGGGCGACGATTTGTTCGTCACGAATGCCACTCGTCTTGCGCGCGGCATCAAGGAGGGTTGCGCGAACGCCATCCTCATCAAGGTGAATCAGATCGGAAGCCTTACCGAGACGCTCGCCGCCATCCAGATGGCGAAACAGGCCGGCTACGCGTGCGTCATGAGTCACCGTTCCGGCGAGACGGAGGACACGACCATCGCCGACCTCGCCGTGGCGTGCAATACCGGTCAGATCAAGACGGGCGCACCCTGTCGCAGCGACCGTGTTGCAAAGTACAACCAGCTCATCCGTATCGAGGAGGAGCTTGACACCCAGGCCGTGTACGCAGGTCTGGCGGCATTCTACAACATCGAGCTGCCCTAAACGATACGAGGCGGCTTTGCCGCGCATGCGCGCGGATGCGAGAAAGAGGGGCCGCAATGCGAACGCTGCGCGGCCTCTCGCTATTGACCAGCTGAAAGGGAAGATATGCCGGAAATGATATCGCTTGAGGAAGCGCGCTCGCTCGTGCTCTCCCGCATGGAGGCGCTGCCGACTGAAACGGTGCCGGTGCTCGATCTGGCAGGTCGCGTGGCCGCCGCCGACCTGACGAGCGACATCGACATCGCCCCGTTCGCGCATTCCGCGATGGACGGGTTCGCGCTGCGCAGCGACCAGATAGCCTCGGCAAGCGACACCTCCCCGGTCGAGCTCGACGTTATTGCCGAGATAGCGGCCGGCGACAGCTTCGAAGGGAGCATAGGGGAGGGCCAGTGCGTGCGCATCATGACGGGCGCCCCGCTTCCCGCCGACGCCGATACGGTGGTCAAGTACGAGGTCGTCGGCGTCGTGTCCGGCGACGGTCGCACGGGCAGCCGGGTGTCGTTCTCGGCGCCGTCGGCCGTGCGCAACAGCGTGCGCGAGGCCGGGGAGGAGGCGCGCGCAGGCGAGGTCATCGTTTCGCAAGGCGAGGTCGTCGGCGCAGCGGGCGTGGGCTTTTTGGCGGGATGCGGTGTGACCGAGGCCCCGACGTACCGTCGTCCGCGCGTGGCCATCATCTCCATCGGCTCCGAGCTCGTGGAGGCTCACGAGGTTCCCACCCCGGGTAAGATACGCAATTCGAACAGTTACGCTCTTGCGGCGACCGCACGCGCCGCCGGTGCGGTTCCCACCATCCTGCCCATCGTGGAGGATTCGCTCGATGCCCTCAAGGCGACCATTTTGGAATGCACCGCGTCCTACGACTTCGTCGTTTCGAGCGGCGGGGCCTCCAACGGCGACTTCGACTTCATCAAGCCGGCGGTCGACCAGCTTGGAGAGCTGCTTATGACCTCGGTCAATATGCGTCCCGGCAAGGCGCAGACGTTCGGGATCGTGGAGGACGTGCCCGTGTTCGGCCTGCCGGGGAACCCCGCAGCAGCCTACCTGGGCTTCGAGATGATCATTCGCCCCGCCCTGCGCAAGATGCAGGGATATACGCATTTCGACCGCCCGCGCGTGACGGCCGCCCTGACCGAAGACCTGAAGAAGAAGGACACGCGCCGCATATTCACGCGTTCGACCATGACGAAGGATGCCGAAGGAAACTACCTGGTCACACCTGCGAAGAACCAGAGCTCGGGCCTATTCGGCGTCATTCAGCGTTCGAACTGCTTCGCCGTTCTGCCCGAAGGCGCGCGCCAGTACACGGCGGGCGAGCTCGTCGAATGCATCCTGCTCGACGTGAACGAGGAAGTAAGCCTGTAACCTGCGGGTTTCGCCCGCTCTACCCAAGGAGGACCGCATGAGACCTGTCGCACCGGTGTTCGCCATCATCACCTGCTCCGACACGCGCGGCATGAAGCAGGATACCGCCGGAGCCGCGCTCGAGGGGCTTATCGTCGAACGGGGCTGGACGTGCGCGAGCCGCGTCGTGGTGAAGGACGAGCGTGCCGACATCGCGGCCGCCATCGTGCACGCCGCTGATAATCTGCAGGTCGATGTCGTGCTCACCTGCGGGGGCAGCGGCCTTTCGCTGCGGGACGTCACGCCCGAGGCGACGCAGGACGTTTGCGAGCGCAACGTGCCCGGCATTGCCGAGGCCATGCGCGCGCACAGCCTGGCCATCACGCCGTTCGCCATGCTCTCGCGCGGGCTCTGCATGCAGCGCGGTCGCACGCTCGTGGTGAATCTGCCCGGCAGCGAGAAGGCGGCTCGTGAGAACTGGGACGGCATCGTCGGCGCGTTGCCCCATGCCGTGAGTATGATGGCGGGCGGCGGTCACTAGTCGCTCGGTGGCGTCTGGCGGGTGGACGGCGCCCGTCGTGCTGCTGCGCTCGGCAACTTCGAGCCTGCCGCCAAATGCCTCCGGCTTGGGTACGAACAGCGTGTTCGGCGACGACTGCGCCACGCCTCGCCCGGTCAGGCGTGTCGGCGACGCTTGCGGCACGTCTCGCCCGGTCAGGCGTGTCGGTCTGGAGACGAATGGAATGAACGACGAACGTGCGAATCGATAATAGCGGACATGAGAGGAATCATGGCTTCACAGGACCTACCTAACGGTTTCACCGGATTTGCTCAGCGCAAACCTGGATTCGTATCGGCAAGCGATGCGATGCGCAAGACGGTTGCGCCGGCAGGAGGCGCCTCGCGCCCGCAGGCGGCCGTGGACGCAGATGCCTCGGCGCTTGGAGAGGCCCCGCGCGGGTCGTTCCAGTACGCGCGCGACCGTGCGCGCGAGGGGGCGCCGGACGCTGACGCGGGGACGGCCTCCTCGCTCGCATTCGACCTTGATGCCATAGACGCGCAGTCCGACCTCGAGCGGCGGTGGGCCTGGGTCGAGATCGACCTGGGGGCCATTCGCCACAACGTGATGGAAGCGCGCCGTCGTCTACCGCGCGCGTGCAGGCTCTTGGCTGTGGTGAAGGCAGACGCGTACGGCCACGGAGCCGAACAGGCAGCTAAGATGGCGCTCAACTCCGGTGCCGACTACCTGGGCGTGGCTACGGTGGTGGAGGGTATGAGGCTGCGCCGGGCCGGCGTGACCGCGCCCGTTCTCATCCTCTCGCAGCCTCCGGCGACATCCATTCCGGCGCTTCTCGCCTACAACATCATGCCCGCCGTGTACGATCCCGAGTTCGTCATCCGCTATGCCGAAACCGCCGACACCCACGGTATGCGCGCTCCGTTCCATCTGGCCGTGAACACGGGTATGAACCGCATTGGCGTGCGCTTCGACGAGGTTGCGGCGTTCATGATGCAGGTCGGATTCCACCGAGCGCTTGACCGTGAGGGCACGTTCACGCATTTCGCCACGGCCGACGGGGCCGACACGTTCGACTTCGAGATGCAGGCTCGCCGCTTCGTGGAAGCGGTGACCTCGTTGCGTCAGATGGGCGTTTCGCCCGGTATCGTGCATGCGGCGAACACGGCGGCCTTCATTCGCTATCCCGAGGTCCACTTCGACATGGTGCGTTTGGGTATCGGCATGTACGGCTACCATCCCTGTCCGGAAACGCAGCGGCTCATCGACCTGCGCCCGGCTATGAGCGTGCATGCGCGCATCACCGACACGCGTCTCGTCCCCACGAGCGAGGGCGTGAGCTACGGTTTGAACTATCGCAGCCCCGGCAGCGTGAAGATCTGCACGATTCCCATAGGCTACGCGGACGGCTTGGTACGCGCGCTGTCGGGCCGCATCGATTTCGTGCTCGAGGGGCGCCTGTTCCGCCAGGTGGGCAATATCTGTATGGACCAGTGCATGTTCGAGGCCGACATGCGCTCGTACGGAACGCGCAAGCGCATCGATCCGCAGGTGGGGGACGAGGTTCTCGTGGTGGGTCGCCAAGGGGACGCCGTGACTTCCATCGACGACATGGCCGCGAAGCTCGGCACCATCTCCTACGAACTGTGCATCGGGTTCTCGCATCGCATGCCCAAGATCTATCGATGAACGACTTGCCGATGAAGCGATCTGCGCTGCACTGTTTGCGAGCTGTTGTACCGAGGAAGGGAAGACCATGAAGAAACCCGCCGTGCCCCTCGAGCAGATCGAGGCCGAAGTCCGGGCTTGCCGTCGCTGCCCGCTCGCCGATGGCCGGACGCAGGTCGTCTTCGGCGACGGCAACGCGCACGCGCGCGTCCTCATCGTCGGCGAGGCGCCTGGGCGCAACGAGGACTTGCAGGGCGTTCCCTTCGTGGGAGCTGCGGGGAAGTACCTCAACGAACTGCTCGGGATAGCCGGTCTTGCGCGCGAGGACGTGTTCATCGCCAACGTGCTGAAATGCCGCCCTCCTTCGAACCGCGACCCGCGACCTGAGGAGATAGAGCAGTGCACGCCGTTCTTGCGCGAGCAGACGCGCTCGATCGATCCCGACTACATTGTGACGCTGGGGAACTTCGCCACGAAGTTCATCCTGAAGACCGATGTGGGGATCACGCGCCTGCACGGCAAGTTGCAGCAAGCGGGCAGGTTCAAGGTGTTCCCCATATTCCATCCTGCGGCGGCCATCTACGATCGGACGAAGCGTGTGGCTCTCGAGGACGATTTCGCCACGCTCGGCGCCCTGCTGCGCGAGGATGAGCGCGAGCGTTCGGAGGTGGGCGCGGGTGCGCCGCGCGCATCCAGGGGGGCGCTCGAGGGGGCGCTCGGGGGGGCGCCCAACGGCGCCTCGAGCGAGGCCCCCGGCGTAGGGGCGTCTGACGGGGCCTCGAGTGGGGCCCCCGGCGCAGCGCCCAACGGCGCCTCGAGCGAGGCCCCCGGCGTGGCGCCCAACGGGGTGCAGGCCTAGATGCTCCCCGTTTCAGCGCCTGCTTTGCACGGTGCGGATGCAGAGAGGTTCGACTGCCGGTCCAAAGCGGATACCACAGCAAACGGGCCCCTTCCATGCGATGCCGATGCGGCGGGCTTCGACCCGATAGCCTACATCAACGGACCGCGTTGGCAGAGCTCGCGGCTCGGGCTCGAGCGCATCAGCGCGCTGCTCGAGCGCATGGGCCGCCCGCAGGACCGCTGTCGGTTCGTCCACGTAGCGGGGACGAACGGCAAGGGCTCCGCCTGCGCCTATCTTGCGAGCATCCTGCAGGCCGCTGGGTATCGCACGGGACTGTTCACGAGTCCCTATATCGTTCGATTCGAAGAGCGCATCCGCGTCGATGGGCGCGATATCTCGAAGAGCGACCTTGTGCGCACGACGTTGTTCGTGCGCGAGCACGCCGAAGCGCTCGCCGCCGCAACCGGGGACCATCCGACCGAGTTCGAGCTCATGTGCGCCGTCGCCCTGCAGCATTTCGTGGACAACGGTTGCGATATTGCGGTCGTCGAGGTGGGTCTCGGGGGGAGGCTCGATTCTACGAACGTCATTCCCGCGCCCGAGGTCTGCGTCATTGCGCGTATCGCTTACGACCAC